>DASUYO010000282.1:0-3721 GCA_036377375.1 Pyrinomonadaceae bacterium | reverse complement strand
GATGCGTCGCCGTTTCCCTCGACGCGCCGCTTCACGGAGATTAAACACAACGTGATCGTGGACGACACCGTCTTCAATCAGCCTGCCGCACCACGGTAACTTACCGGAGTTCAACCGGCTTCAGAAATAGTTCAGAGTTCAACCTTTAGGTTGCTGGCCTTGAATTCCACGCCTGCAAGCTAAAGCTTGAACTCTGAACTAAGCTTGAACTCTACGGTGGTTCTTTGTGCCTTTTGTGCTTCTTTGTGGCTACGGTTTAAAACCCACACTCTCCCAAAGCTTTGCGCAATCAAACAGTCGTCCCTGCGTCATCACAAATCTCGTCTTTCGAATGTTGTTAATGTTCTCGAGTGGATTTGCATCGAGCACGATGAGGTCCGCACGTTTGCCCGCTTCTATGTTGCCTACCTCCGCATCAAGCTTCATCACGCGCGCAGGCACAATTGTCGCGGCCTGTATTGCTTCCAGCGGCGTCAAACCTGCTTTGACATACAACTCCAGCTCTCGATGCAGCGTATGACCTGGCACGCCTACATCGGTCCCTCGTTTTTTCCATCTTAACCCGCTACCGCTACCGCAGGTGGTACTGACCGTGTCCAACAGAGATCTCGGCTTTGAAGCAAGGTAGAGTGCGGATCCACAATGCCATGATGCGCAAAAGAGTATTGCGTGGCAGAATGAGGTTTCTGTCTTTATGTCTGTTGCGGCATTAATGGAGTTACTGCGTTATGGCGAAGCCCGTTTTACTGACGGTTGATGACGATCGTGAGGTGTTGCGCGCGATTGAGCGCGATCTGCGGCGGAAGTATGGGAGCGATTATCGCGTGCTGCGGGCCGGATCAGGGTCGGAGGCCTTGGATATAGTTCGAGAGCTGAAAATCAGGAACAACTCGATCGCACTCTTCCTGATCGATCAAAGAATGCCGGGAATGTCGGGCGTCGAATTTCTCGCACAGGGGATCACCCTCTTTCCAGATGCGAAGCGTGTGCTGTTGACGGCTTACGCTGACACTGAAGCCGCGATCGCTGCGATTAACGAAGCAGGCATCAATCATTATTTACTTAAGCCGTGGGACCCGCCTGAAGAAAATCTCTATCCAGTGCTGGACGAGCTGCTCGAGGATTGGGAGGCAGCATTCCCAGTGCAGTTCGAAGGTATTCGTGTGTTAGGAAACCGGTGGTCACCGACTTCGCACAACATCAAAGATTTTCTGGCGCGCAATCACGTTCCATATCAGTGGCTTGATATCGAAACTGCCGGCTCGGACTCAGAAGTTAGCAGTCTTGTCGAGTTGCTGGACGAAGGAGAGACGCGAAGTTTGCCAATCGTGATTCTCCCGAACGGTGTGCGTCTCCGACAACCTTCACTGGCAGAGCTTGCCGAACATGCTGGATTTAAAACTCGCGCTACAGAAGCCTTCTACGATCTCGCAATCGTCGGCGGTGGTCCAGCCGGCCTGGCTGCGGCCGTTTACGGCGCGAGCGAGGGATTGCGAACAGTGATGATCGAGCGTGAAGCACCCGGTGGGCAGGCGGGCATGTCCAGTCGCATTGAAAACTATTTAGGCTTTCCAAGTGGACTTACGGGTGCCGACCTCGCACGACGAGCAGTTGTCCAGGCAAGACGATTTGGCGTTGAGATTATTTCGGCGGAGGCTACTGAAGTAAGAGTTGATGGTCCATATCGCTTTTTGAAACTCGCAAACGGAGCGGAGCTCAGTTGTCATGCGTTGCTGGTAGCGACGGGTGTACAGTGGCGCAAGCTGGACGCGCCCGGTGTGGAACGGTTAACTGGAGCCGGTATTTACTATGGCGCAGCCATGACCGAAGCAATGTCAACGAAAGGCGAGGATGTGTACGTTGTCGGCGGCGCGAACAGTGCAGGACAAGCCGCAATGCACTTTTCCAGGTACGCGCGGCGAGTCGTCATGCTCGTGCGTGGTTCGTCGCTTGGAGCTTCGATGTCGCAATACCTCATCAATCAGCTCAAGGCTACACCAAACATTCAAATCGAGTTCAACACGTCCGTCGTCGAGGCGCACGGCGACGATCATCTCGAGGCGATCTCAATTCACTGTTCGACGACAAATGAGGTAAACACCGCACCAGCCAACTCACTGTTCATCATGATCGGTGCAGCGCCAAATACAGAATGGCTTGCAAATATTGTGGAACGAGATGAACTCGGCTTCATCTATTCCGGTCCGCAACTCACACGCGATGGCAAGCGGCCAAATAGTTGGAAGCTCGACCGTGACCCCGGGCTCCTGGAAACAAACGTTCCCGGCATTTTTGTCGTGGGTGACGTTCGTCATGGTTCAGTCAAGCGTGTCGCATCAGGCGTAGGCGAGGGATCGGTGGCGATCTCCTTCGTGCATCAATATCTAAGCAAGGTTGTGTGAGATATGGAAGAAACCGTTTCGGGTGGCATTGAAGCAATCGTTGCGACGACCTCTTCGCCTCCGGATAAAGTCGAGGCACTTCGTCGCGTCCATGTGTTTGCCGATCTGCCCGATGATCAGTTGCAGTGGTTCGCCGATAACTCCGAAGAGCAGCGATTCGTGGCTAGCGACGTTCTGTTTCACAAAGGCGACAAGCCCGACGTGATGGTGGTCTATCTTGAAGGCGAAGTGCATGCTTACTGGGATGAGAGCGACCACGACATAGTTTACATCGCGCGCGCAGGCGAGCAATCAAGCGAAGTAACCGGAATGCTTCCGTTTTCGCGCATGACCGAGTTCCAGGTAACGGGACGCGCAGTGACAGAAGGGCGGGTGTTACGGTTTCCGGTGAGTTTGTTTCCCGAGATGATGCAGCGCATGCCCGTGCTGGTCCAACGGCTCGTCGGGATCATGAGTGATCGCGTGCGTGAAGCGACCATGCTGGATCAGCAGCAGGATAAATTGATAGCACTGGGAAAACTTTCGGCCGGACTCGCTCACGAGCTTAACAATCCGGCGGCCGGGGCGACGCGCGCGGCAAACGATTTAATCGAAACGTTGAAGGAGTTACGCGCGGCTGACATGAGGCTCTGCTCTCATGATCTGACCGACGAGCAGCAGAAATCGATCGACGCTTTCGAAAAGAAAGCAATCGATCATACCGCGACGGCGGAGCAGTTGAACTCACTCGAACAGAGTGACCGCGAAGATGAAGTTTCCGAGTGGCTCGAAGCCCATGCGATCGCGGAACCATGGAAACTCTCTGCCAATCTCGTCGAAGCCGGAATGGATTCAGCCGCACTCGAACAATTATTGGGCGAAATTCCTTCAACCGCTACAACGGATGTGCTGGCGCGGGTGAACTGCCAGCTCGCAGCAGCAAAGCTTGCCAGCGAGATCAAGACTGCTACGGCCCGCATTTCGGAGTTGGTTGGAGCGATCAAGGAATATAGCTACATGGACCAGGCAAAGGTCCAGGAGTTGGATGTTCACAAAGGCCTCGATAACACGTTGCTGATTCTGAAGTACAAGTTGAAAAAGAAGAACATCACTGTCACGCGCGACTATGCTGAGTCGCTACCGCGAATCAAAGCCTATGGTAGTGAGCTCAACCAGGTGTGGACCAACTTGATTGTTAATGCAGTAGATGCGATGAGCCAGGGTGGAAAGCTGAAGGTACGCACGAAGCGCGAACCGACTGACATTTTGATTGAGATTCGCGACAACGGCGCGGGAATACCGGCCTCGGTGAGGTCGCGCATTTTTGAACCGTTCTTTAC
>DASUYO010000281.1:0-10154 GCA_036377375.1 Pyrinomonadaceae bacterium | reverse complement strand
ATAGTGCTCTCACTTGGACCAACACACAGCTTTCCGCTCGATGACGTTTTTCATTATCTGAATTCCAGGACGGTTCGACACTTATTGTGCCAGGCGTTGCTCGACGCGCCGATGTGGAACATCCGCTGGCGTTGGAACGTGACTCGATCGCTGGCTGTGTTGCGCCGTCGTGGCGGTCGCAAGATCCCGCCGCAGTTGCAGCGAATGGATGCGGAGGATCTCCTGACTGCGGTGTTCCCGGATCAGGTCGCTTGTGCCGAGAATTTAAACGCGGGCGAGCGAGAGATTCCGACGCATCCGCTGGTCGAGCAGACAGTCAAAGATTGTTTGGAAGAAGCGATGGACATCGATGGTCTCGAGCATCTGCTGACCGCGATTGAGCGAAACGAGAAGAACCTTTTCGCGCGCGATGTGATCGAGGCTTCTCCACTCTCACAGGAAATTCTCAACGCGCGGCCATACGCTTATCTCGACGATGCGCCACTCGAAGAGCGCCGTACACGTGCAGTGTTTCAACGCCGCTGGCTCGATCCGGAAACAGCAGCCGACATGGGCAAACTCGATCAGGCAGCAATCGATCGCGTGCGCGAGGAAGTCTGGCCCGAGCCGCGGAATGCAGACGAGCTCCATGACGCACTCGTTGAGCTTGGTTTCATCACTGAAAACGAAGGTTCAGCATGGCAGGAGTTCTTCGCGGAGTTGAATGCAGATCGCCGTGCCGCAGTTATGACGGCTGGAACGCCTACGGCGCCTGAGAAACGATTGTGGGTTGCAGCCGAGCGCTTGCCGCAACTCCAGACGGTTTATCCTAATGCCGAGTTGCAACCGCCGATTTCAGCACCGGAGAGTGTCTCGCGCATGGCGTGGAGTTTTGAAGATGCGCTCGTCGAGATAATTCGCGGACGTTTGGAAGGACTCGGGCCGGTCACAGTCGAACAACTGGTCGAATCCTCCGGGCTGAATAAGCTCGAGATTGAAACTGCGTTATTGAGACTCGAAGCAGAAGGATTTGTAATTCGCGGTAAATTCACTCCCGGTACAACAGAGACCGAATGGAGCGCGCGTCGCCTGCTCGCTCGAATTCATAGTTACACGTTGAATCGGCTGCGGCAGGAGATCGAGCCGGTCGCGAGCAGTGACTTCATACGATTTCTGCTGGCGTGGCAGAAGGTCACGCCGGATCATCAGGTGGAAGGGCCTGAGAGTCTCAAAGCCATCATCGACCAGTTGGAAGGTTTTGAGGCTCCGGCGGCGGCGTGGGAAGGAGAGCTGCTGCCCGCGCGAATGGTCGAATACGATCCCGCGTGGCTCGATGCTTTGTGTTTGTCTGGTGAAGTGGTGTGGGCCCGGCTCACTCCTCTCACGCGCTCATCTGAGACCGAGAGGTCACGGGGATCGGGACCAGTTCGAAACACGCCGATCGCTCTCTTGCGGAGAAAGGATTTTGCGCTCTGGAGTTCTGTATTTCCGCAGCCGGCGCCAACCATCACGTCTGAATTTTCAACGACTACGCAGACTGTCTTCGATTATCTTTCGAAGCGAGGCGCATCGTTCTTCACTGATATCGTCGAGAACACGAAGCTGTTGCGAAGTCAGGTTGAAGAAGCACTGGCAGATCTGGTTGCGAATGGTGTTGTCGTCTCGGACAGCTTTGCGGGGCTGCGCGCATTGTTGACGCCGGGAAGTCGAAAGACGCATGCAGCCTCGCGACGAAAACACCGCCAGCCTGTTTACGAGATGGCGAGCGCCGGTCGCTGGTCCATTCTTCATCGCAACAACTCCGCTCAAGACCTGAACGATCAAACGTTAACGGAAGAAGTCGCGTGGGCATTGCTCAAACGTTATGGCGTAGTCTTCAAACGCCTGCTCGAACGAGAAGGAATGGCGCTGCCGTGGCGTGTACTGCTGCGCTTCTATCATCGATTGGAAGCGCGCGGCGATATTCGCGGCGGCCGTTTTGTTGCCGGCATTTCAGGTGAACAATTCGCTCTGCCTGAAGCGATAGGAATGTTGCGCGCCATTCGCCGTGCCGGTGGGCAGGACAGTTTGATTTCCGTGAGTGCGGCCGATCCTCTGAACCTCGTCGGCATCATCATTACCGGACCGCGAATCACGGCACACACGAGCAACCGGATTCTCTATCACGACGGCGCCCCGATCGCGTCGTTCGAATCAGGCGAAACACACTTCCTCGTTGAACTGAGCCGGGCGATGGAATGGAAAGCGAAAGCTGCGTTGATGCGCAAGGCGACACGCCCTGAACTCAGATCATACTTACAGCGTCCGGCCTGATTACAAGAATCACCTCAAAAAGACGCAAATCACACGATATCGTGTGAATTCGGGCCATTTTTCTCGAAAAATCCGCCTTGGCGCTGGGGCATGGCACTTGCCAAAAAGACTGGCAGGGAGGTCAAGTGCAAATGAAACTAGCTTACTCGAGTAAAAAAATCGGTGGATATTTACTGGCTTTCTTCCTACTGTTCGGAATCATAACAGTGGCCAGTTCCAGCGCACAGGCTCAGTATCCATGGGGATACCCACAGGATCGTAGAGACGACCGGTATCGAAGAGATCGGGATCGAGACCGAGACGATCGCTGGGATCGTCGTAATGATCGATACCGGAATGGAAACTACGGGTATGAGAACGCTCGTCAACAGGGTTACAGCTATGGTTTGAGCGTCGGTGCGGGTGACGCACAGCGCGGCCAAAGCTACAACCCGCAACGTTCACGTTACTGGAAGAACGCCACGGAAGGCTATAACTCGTACTACGGAAATAAGGGACAGTACAAGCAGGTTTTCCGGGATGCGTTTGAACAGGGATACAGGGAAGGTTTCCAGCGGTACGCCTATAACAATAATCGGCGTGGTCGTTGGGACAATCGCTGGCCGCGATAGTAACTAGCACAGTACTAGTCAGTTAAACAGAACCGAGCGCGGTAGCGCCGGGTTGGTTTTAAGCCGAAATCGACCCGGCGCTACCGCGCGCGGTTCTTTAAAACTGGAAACCGGGGGCGATTGGCACTGCCTTTAGTTGGACAGGCGTTAATCCTAGTTCAACAAGGTGTGTATGAAAGTATTAGCCCAAACAAACCAAATCCTCTCGTTCCAGTTTCCTTTCGCGCCGCGACGTGCACCGCGACATTCGCTGGTGAAGTCAACGACCGCGGTTCCTTCGACTATCGACTTCATGCGTGTAAACAACGCGACCGTCCGCGAAGGTAGATCTCACCGCGTGTGGCCGCCTGAGGTCCTGCGCAGGTTCCAAACGGCGGAAATCATCACCGAGCTGCAAACCGCGCACTATATCGTCCGCGACCGCAGCGTCACCCGAATCGCAAGCTGATTATTACCGCAAAAAAGCACAAAAGCCGCTAAATCTCTTTTTGTGATTTATGTGCCTTTTTGTGACTGCCGGTTCTGCTCGTCGAGCCACGTCTTCAGTGGTGCGAAGTAGTCGATGATCGCTGTCGCATCCATCTTGTCTTCGCCAGTCATCGCCTTGAGCGCTTCGGGCCACGGCCTGCTCTGGCCCATCGCCAGCATCGCCTTCAGCTTTTCACCAGCCTTCTTGTTTCCATAAATCGAGCACTGGTAAAGCGGTCCGGTGAATCCTGCTTCGCGACACAGCGCGCGATGGAACTGAAACTGTAGAATCGCTGCCAGGAAGTATCGCGCGTACGGCGTGTTTGCAGGCACGTGATACTTCGCGCCCGGATCGAAGTCCTGCTCGGTGCGTGGCACCGGCGGTGCTACGCCCTGATACTTCTCCCGCAAATCCCACCACGCTTTGTTGTAATCATTTGGTCCAACCTCACCCGAAAATACTTTCCAGCGCCACTGGTCCACCAGATACCCAAACGGCAAAAACGCGACTTTATCGAGCGCGCGATTCAGCAGGAACCCGATGTCGGCATTCGGATCCGGAACCTTGTCAATCAAGCCGAGCTGTTTCAGGTAAGCAGGCGTGACGGAAAGCGCGATCGTATCCCCGATGGCTTCGTGAAAACCATCATTGGCGCCGTCGCGGAAGAGAAAAGGTTTGTCTGCGTAGGCCATCTGGTAATAGTTATGGCCCAACTCGTGATGCACGACAGAAAAGTCTTCCTCATTAATCTGGACGCACATCTTCAGTCGCACATCTTTTTCATAGTCGATGTCCCAGGCGCTCGCGTGACAAACAACTTCGCGATCCGCCGGTTTGACGAATAACGACCGCTCCCAGAAAGTCGGTGGCAGTGGATCGAAGCCGAGGGAAGTAAAGAATCCCTCGCCGTAACGAACCATCTGTTTCGCATCAGTGTTGCGGGCCTTGAGGATTTGCGTCAGATCGTAACCGCGATCCGATGTCGGCGGCGCGAGCAGTGGATAAACGTTGCCCCACGTTTGTGCCCACATGTTTCCGAGCAGGTGCGCCGGGATCGGCTTGTCTTCAGGAACAATGTCCTTGCCATACTTCTCAGACAGCTTGTGGCGCGTATACGTGTAAAGCGAGTCGTAGAGAGGCTTGACTTGTTGCCAGAGCCTTTCCATTTCAGCGGCAAAGGCATCGGGCTCCATGTCGTATTTCGAACGCCACATCGCGCCCGTGTCTTTGAAGCCCATCTCCTTCGCGCCCTTGTTACTCAGCTCGACAAAGCGCACGTAGTCTTTGCGAATCGGAATGGCGATCTGGTGCCAACCCACCCACACTTTCTTCAACTCTTCCGGGTCGCGGCTGTTGCCCATGATCTCTTCCAGATCCGGAAGACTCAAACATTTTCCCTTATCGCCATCAGGACAGTATTTGCCTTTGCCGTAATCACCTTCCATAGAGGCGGCGATTTTTGTGAGCTCGTTTCGCTCCTTGGGATCGTTAGGCGCCGGCAGCGTGAGCGAGAGTTTTAGCAATTTCAACTTCCGCTTCGCGTCGGGCGACAGATCCTGGTTCTCGAACTTTCGTGCCTGCTCGGCGAGCGCGGTCGTCGCTGCGATTAACTCCTCGTTCGCCTCAGCCGCGAGTGTTTCAGTGTCGTCAGTGATGAAGGTACTTTTCACCCAATCCGCGCGACCTGAGTTGATGTTTAGAGTCAGCAGACGCTTTTCAGCATCAGCGAGGAATGTCTCCGCTGCGTTAGCACCGGAGCCGGCGGGATTTGCATTTGGATTATCAGTACACGACATAAGCGCTAGTCCCACACTGAGAAGAAAGAAAAGGCCGAGCCAGAGTTGGCGGCCCTGATAGATGAAGCTCACCATAAACCTCCTGATTCTCAAAGAAAAAGTTGGCCGCAGATTTTCGCGGATGAACGCAGGGTTTGATTTGCGTTCATCCGCGAAAATTTGCGGCTAACAAACGCCGTTACGGTCGAACGACGCCTTTTTTGATGTTTCGCTGCCACGCTTCGTAATTCCTGATGCGGCGCTTAGCTTGTTTGCGTGTCAGTTTCATCTCCTTGGCTACATAATCGATTCGCTGGGTCCGATCTTTCTTCTTGTCAAACCGATCACCTGGTGCTCTGAGGTAAAACTTGTAAGCGGTAGACCATTCTGCTTTTACTTCTTCGGTGGCTTGGACGCCACGTAACTCTGGCATGTTCTGGGACTCCCTTCAGGAGGATTTTTCGAGTGAGAGGATTCTACACTAGCCACAAAACGGCGCAAAAGTCACAAAAATCATTTTTCCGGCTTTTGGCTAGTTTCGTTTGAGCCACTTGATGAGCGACAGAGTGCTGAGCACGATTGCAATGCCCACCAACCCGTAGACAATGTAAGTGACCGCATCGGAGTTGATAAAAGCGAGCACTTGACGACCAAAATAGAGGGCCAGCACGGCTTCAATTCCAAAGCGAAGGAGTCGTCCCAGGAAAACGGCCGCCAGCAACTTTCCTCTCGGCGATTGCAACGCCGAGGCAGTCATGACAGCAGGCGTGAAGGGAAAAGGGGGCGGAATCAAGGTGGCGACGAACACCGTTGCTCCCGCTTTGTTCTCGAGTTTTGATTTGAGTTTTTCGATTTGTCTCTCACTTACAAAACGCTGCAATCCCTTTTCACCAGTCTTTCGCATTATCAGATCGACGATGAGGACGCCAACCACCGATCCAATTGCCGACACGATCACATAAGCAATCCAGCCCCAACTTCCTCGATTTGAGCTCACGAGTGCGATCAGCAGCAAATCGTTTCCGAAAGGGAGCACAAGGAATGACGAATCGAGCGCGCTCATAAAAAACAGGCCAAGCAGGCCCATGCGCATAAAGATGCGCAAGACCCACCTAGTGGTGGTGACGAGGAGTAGAAGACGCAATGATTCCAATCGATGACTCCGGTTCTACAGTCTCGTGGGCTCAGGCGTAGACGGATCTGTGATTGGTGGTGGCTGGTCCGGCTCGCGAACCGGAGCCTGCGGTTGCGGATTCGTATCAGGCGGCAGCGGGATCGACGCGGGAGTTTGCTCCGGATCGCTCGGATCGTACGGAGTAGTGGGTGGAATGTCCGGATTATCGGTGAAACGTCGCAAATTAGCCCCCTTGTATTTCTAATTACGTGAACATTCAACTGTAGGGGCGGCCCTCCGTTGCCGCCCGTCTTCCAAATCAGGTATTCGTGAACGACGGGCGGCAACGGAGGGCCGCCCCTACAGTTGTTTGGTACAGTTTTATCAAAATATGCGCTTCCCTATCGGACAGGACGACTAAAAAACGTGACATGGGTTAAGAAGGCACATCACGTATGTCCTTACTCCCATCCAACGCAACCACCCCCTTCAAACTCCGATGGCTGTGTGCCGCATTCGCGGCAATCGCAATTTGTTCTCACGTTCAAAACAAGCCGAAGCATCCCATATCGATTTCACCGCGACTCGCAGCCACTGAAAATATCTCGCCCGAGGCTCTGTGGACCGCGATTGATGAAAACGTGCGTGCCTCTCACGCTGGAGTCAAGCAGAAAGGAATACGAAGATTCTTATTAAACGGAGCGGCGCAGACACGACTATTGTATCGAACGTGCCTGGAGGTCAAACGAGGTGGTTGTACTCAGCCGATCATGACGCTTCCCATGCCCGATGGCAGCTTCACAAGATTCGCGATTGCAGAATCGCCGATTATGGAAGCCGGTTTGGCAGCACGCTTTCCCGGGATGAAAACTTACAGGGGTATTGGACTGGATGACCGGAGTGCGACGACGCGTTTCAGTGTCACACCATTCGGCCTTCACGCAATAGTTCTGTCCGCGGGCGGCACAGTGTTCATTACACCAGCCGGCCAGGCGGAGCCGAATGTCTACCTCAGCTACCATCAACAATGGGAACAAAGCATTGCGATGTTGTGCTCCACGAGCGAGCCTGATGAAAAAACCGTCAGGATATCCGGCAAGCAATTCCGTCTCGACGCGTTCGCCCCGTCTGAGTCAAACGGACGTTTCCTGAAAACTTATCGGCTCGCCGTAGCGGCGACCGCCGAGTACACGCAGACCTATGGAGGCGGTAGCGTAACCGGTGGGCTTACTGCCGTCACGACCACGATCAATCTCGTTAATGCGATCTTCGAGCGCGACCTGGCTATTCGACTGATACTCGTCGCGAATGAAACGAATATCATCTTTACCAACCCCGCAACGGACGGATATACGAGCGACGACATCGAGGCGATCCAGAGTCAGAATCAGAGCATCGTCGATACAAGGATCGGCGCAGCTAACTATGACGTCGGGCTCGTAATCGATGGTCACCCATTCGCCTCGCCTGGTCGCTTCTTTTTTCAGGGCAGAGCTGATACTGCAAGCGTTTGTATTAACGGACGAAAGGCAAGATGCTCGTCAGTGTTTCGCGGGCTTCAACCTGACTACCCAAACACTGTCCAGACAGTGGCACACGAGTTGGGCCATCAGTTTGGTGCCAGTCATACCTTCAACGGAACAACAACTTCTGATTGCTTGAACGGGCGCGTGGCAGCAACGGCCTACGAGCCAGGTACCGGCTCTACGATTATGGCTTACAGAGGAAACGTGACGCCTGACGGTGGATATGCCCAGATTTGCGGCGCTGAAGACTTACGCTCCACGGATCTTTATTTTCACATTGCGAGCATTGCTCAGATCGTCAACTACACGACCAATAGCAGTGGCGCAATCTGCGCCGGGTTAATCGACACGGGGAATACGCCTCCCGAAATTGATGCGGGCCCTGACTACACGATCCCACGAGGAACTCCATTTACATTAACAGCGAATGGAATTGACGCTGAAGGGGACAACCTTACCTATTGTTGGGAAGAGCTGGACTTGGGAACAGCTTCTCCTCCGAGTACCGATGACGGCACACGGCCAATCTTTCGATCGTTTGCACCCGTGACAAGTGCATCCCGCACATTTCCGCAAATCTCTGACATCCTCTCAGGTACATCTACTTTTGGAGAGTCTTTGCCGGTGACAAACCGGTCGATGAACTTTCGTGTGACGGTAAGGGATAACCGCTCAGGCGGTGGGGCAGTTAGTACGGATGCGATGTTGCTTAACGTGACGTCGGCGAGTGGCCCTTTCATAGTCACCCAACCATCTTTGGGAACCACGTGGAAGGGTGGAACGACGCAAACGGTTACGTGGGATGTGGCCGGCACATCGGGCGCTCCGGTGAGTTGTGACAAGGTTAGTATTCTGCTTTCCATTGATGGCGGAAACACGTTTCCGATAATTCTTGCCACAGCCCTACCGAACAATGGTTCAGCATCGATCGCCGTTCCCAACACCTCCACTGCGACCGCACGCGTAAAAGTTCAGGCAGTTGGAAATGTTTTCTTCAACATCTCAAACGCAAACTTCTCGATTACTGCATCCAGCCCTGTCCTGCTGACGCTGGAGAATGATCCGAGCGGAGCCGTCGCCTTGAATTCCGTTACTCTTCTTCGCGATCCGTTTCCGTTGTTCGATCCGCACAACTTCAGTCTCGATGGGCGGACTCGTATCACTCTCTTTGCGATGAATCTGGATCTTGCGAATGGTGAAGACATTTCAGCGGTAACAGTTGAGGCCGAAGACTCTCAGCACAAAATCTTTCAACTACCAGTTGAGTACGTAGGCAAGGTACCTGGCTTCGCCTGGCTGAGTCAGGTTGTCGTGAAATTGCCTGACCTGCCGGGAAGTGGGGATGTTGCAGTGACGATAAGTTTCCATGGTGCAAAGAGTAATAACGCGATTATTCGAATTCAATAAAATCAGTACCGTCGGCCCAGTGAGCTTGCAACATGCCTTGTACATAAGGCATCATAAACCCCGTTAACCCTTCTCTCGCGCATCGACGGTGATGCGCTCCGCGCACAAAACGATCAGCGCCGGACGTTTGGATGGTTCGAGAGCAGGCTTGTTTCACACACATCGAAGCGCTCCCTGGTTGAGAGCATCCGAACCTGATCCTTCGAACGCTACCGTTCGCCGAAGCCAAATCCGATTCGCAGCTTCTTTTTCATTCCTAAACAAGAGGAAAGGTATATCTCCATGTCAAAAAAGCTTTATGTTGGAAACCTCGCTTTCCAAACTACCAGTCAGGATCTTCAGCAATTGTTTGCTCAGGCCGGAACGGTTGAATCAGCAAACGTGATTGAGGATCGCGACACTGGACAATCGAAAGGTTTCGCCTTCGTCGAAATGTCTACGGAAGAAGAAGCGACTGCTGCGATTGAACAGTTCAACGGAAAGGAAGTTGCCGGTCGCGCCTTGAAAGTCAACGAAGCCCGCCCACGCGAAAATCGTAGCGGGGGTGGTGGACGTGGCTTCGGCGGTAATCGCGGCGGCGGAGGCTACGGCGGCAATCGTGGTGGCGGCGGTTTTGGTCGCGGAGGCGGCAACCAGGGACGTCGCTCTGAGCCACGTTGGTAATCATCCGCATTCTACGCAGTGTTCGATCTCCGCATGATTGTTGATCGCGGAGATCGACGCTGCCGTTTTTAATTTTGGCGACGAGCTGAAACAGCCGTCGCATACACAAAGGAACCTAATGAATTTTTCTCAGCTAGGATTGGCAGACGCACAATTGCGCGTTTGCGAATCCCTCGGATACTTAAATCCCACCCCAATCCAAATTAAATGCATCCCGCTCATTCTGAGCGGCGAGGACCTGATTGGCTGTGCCGAAACCGGAACAGGCAAGACGGCCGCGTTTCTCCTCCCGATCAT
>DASUYO010000280.1:0-27311 GCA_036377375.1 Pyrinomonadaceae bacterium | reverse complement strand
GGATCCGCACGTGAGACTCGATTACGTATTCGTGCCGCGAGCGTTCGCGAATCGTCTGGCTAAAGTGGAGGTGATTAAGGAGCCGAAGGAACGGATACGCGCGGCTTCGGATCATTGTCCGCTGCTGGCGGAGTTAGTGGAATAGATGCAGGTAATCTGTGGCTGAAGTCCGCTGAAGCCGGGAGGCAGCTCGATCGAATTTGGACTGTGAATGCTGAATTCAGTGGTTGGTCCAAGAGTCATCTGCCGTCCCCACAAAGCCACGCCTGGTTGTGACGTGAGTGGTTCCAGGGCAGCGTAGAAGTCTTTGTAAGAAACACCGCCAGACTTATTTAACCAGAGCGCAAACTTCGCCTCGGCCAGGTCTTCTGTACCAGCTCGCAGCCGGTACAAACCGCCGATACCATCTGCTGCTTCACGCGCCACTCTGTGATGTGGCTCTTCACACGCACCTGAGACTGCTGCTTCGTTGAGTCGATCCATCGCAGCCGAATCGTCGAGCACGTACCACTCTTCGTAAGCCTCGTCGCTTGTCTTGAGCCAGCTTGCGCCACGAACGCGAAAGACTACTGACTCTTGAAACCCGCTCGGCTTATTCGCCGCGAGCACCTGGTGAAACTCCGTCAGGTGCTCTACGTACGCACCAGGATCGATGCCCGACTGCGGCCAATGCCAAAACACATAAGCAAGCATAATCTCAGAGGAAAAGAGTGTAGTTCAGAGTTCAAGCTTTAGCTTGCGGCGCGTGAATTTCGAGACCGCAAGCTAAAGCTTGAACTCTGAACTAAGTTTTGACTCTACCCAGCGGCTCGCATTCCTTCGGATTGCATGGCTTTGATATCGTCAAGCAGCACGCGCTCGTGACCCTCGGGATTCACTGTCAAATAAGTCTTGCGCAGGTTGCCTTCGGGATCGATCACGAAGCTCGTGCGGTTCCAATACATCGCCCCTTTGTATTCACGCTGCCCTACACCCGTTGCGTTCAACAATTCATGATTCGGATCCGCAAGCAGATCGATCGTGAAACCGAACTTGTTGCAAAAGTTCTTGTGCGACTCGACGTCATCCTCACTCACGCCAACGACCGCGATGTTTGCATCGTCAAACTCCTGCTTGCTTGCAGTAAAAGATTTCCCCTGAATCGTGCAGCCCGGCGTGTCGTCTTTCGGATAAACGTAAAGGACCAGCCACTTGCCTTTGAAGTCGTCGAGTTGAACGGTCTCGCCGTCCTGATTTTTCAGTTTGAAGTCTATGAAGCGCCTACCTTCTTCCAGTGCCATGATTCCTCCCTATCGATTAGTTAAAAGCCTATGTTTTTACCACGCGACTGCGTAACGACTGCGTCTCGGATCGGCGCCAGCCGCCGCAACGCCGGTTTTTGGATTGTAAATAATCACCGTCGGCGACGACAGCGTACCCCAGTCACCCTGAACTTTGACCTTGTGCCCTTTCTCCTGAAGCTCCTGGATCGTTTTCGGCCCAACTCGCGACTCGATGTTAAGCGAGCCGGGCAGGAACTCATGATCATCAAATGAGCTGACGTAATGTTGCGTGTCGAAACGAGGAGCTTCGACAGCTTCCTGCGGATTCATTCCAAACTCGATCACGTTCAACAGAACTTGCAGCAGCGCCTGATCCTGATTGTCGCCCCCCGGCGTGCTGAGCACCATAAATGGCTCGCCACCTTTGAGCACGATTGTTGGCGTCAGAGTGATTCTTGGACGCTTGCCGGGCGCCACCACATTCGGACTGTTTGGATCCGTAAGCGACGACTGCAACCTCTGGCCCATCAACACACCCGTATCTCCGGCAACCACAGCCGGCAGCCACGCGCCGCTCGGTGTTGCACTAAACAGATTACCATCTTTGTCGACAACGTTAACGCACGTCGTGTCGTTTGCACGCTCGATGTCCGGCACCGCAGACGCGCGACCGATAGTCTGCACGGCACTGGCAAGGATCGCTTTCATGTTCAGTGGGTCACCGGGTTGTTGCGCGAGAGAGGCGTGGCGTTCATCGATTAACGGACGTCGCAGTGCGGCATAGTCTTTCGACAAAAGCTCGGTCATGGGAATCTTCACGAAATTCGGGTCGCCGTAATACCGATCGCGATCGGCGAGCGCAAGCTTCATGGCCTCGGCAAGTGTGTGAATGTACGCGGGAGAGTTGTGGCCCATCTTCTTCAGATCGAAACCTTCGAGCATGTTGAGTGTTTCGATCAACGCCGGACCTTGTGTCCAGAAGCCAGCCTTGTAGACCTCATAACCGCGATAGTCAGTCTCGACGGGTTGGCCCACCTTCGCCGAAAAACGTGCGAAGTCGTCCGCGGCCAGGAGGCCGCCATTCGCCTGCATGTAATCGCCGATCCGGCGGGCGATTGGACCACGATAGAAATAGTCGCGAGCCGCCATTAAGCCTGCGTGCCGGTTGTTGCGCTTTCCCTTTGACGCGAGTCGTTCCGCGCGAACGATCTCTCGCAACGTGCGTGCGAGGTCCGCCTGCACGAAGATATCGCCAACTTTCGGCACCTCGCCGCCCGGCAGGAAAACGCGTTTTGCGTCCGGCCATTGCGCGAAAATCGGCGAGCGCGTTCTGATGTACTGCACCCTCAATTCGTCGATTGGAAACCCATCCGCGAGTTCGATCGCAGGCTCCATCACTTCTGCAAGTGTCTTCGTTCCGAATTGATCGAGCGCTGTGACGCACGCGTCGAGAATTGCCGGGACGGTAGCCGCGAGTGGTCCAGTTGAGGGAATCAATCCGGGTTTTTTAGAGCCGGGCATGGTCTGACCGGCAGTCGGCGCTTCCGAGTGGGCCCTGTTAACGAAGAACTCACGCGTCGCCTTCATCGGCGCCTGGCCCATGCCTTCGATTACGACAACCTTCTGGCCCTTCAGCTTGATGAGGATCGGTACTTCGCCGCCGAATGAAAAGTGGGAAAACTCAATTACGGAGGCCGCTAGTATAGTCGCTACTCCTGCATCGACAGCGTTGCCGCCGCGTTGTAGGATTCGCAACCCGGCTTCGACCGACAGTGGCTGGCCACCGGCGACGACGCCACGCTTGCCGCGAACAACGGGCCTGAAAGTGTCAGCTCGCGAAGTTGTCAATGGAAAGCCGACGAGGATCAAAGAAGTTAGGAGACAAAAGACGAACAGACTTCGTACGCGGATGAGCATCGGCGGGCACCTCTTTTGATTTTGACGGGCGAATTGTGCCACAAAGAAGGACAAAAAGTTAGCCGCAAAAAGGCACAAAAAGCACAAAACGAGGCTACAGAAAAATTTTGTGCCTCTTGTGCTTTTTTGTGGGCTAAGATGGCGAGTAGGTAAAAAGAGAGGGCGCTGACCTCCCCCAAGACCAGCGCCCTTGCCTTTATCTCAGTTCTCCCATGGAGAATTAACGACGGGCAAGATACTAACTGCCAATTGCCGAGGGTAGGTTGCATAAAGCTTGTAAAGCCCTTGCGAGGTTGTGACAAAAGTTTTTCGACGCCACACAACGCGAACAACTACCAGGGTTCGGAGATCACTAATCGAGGATCGGCCTTGCTAAATTCACCAAAGATTGCACCGTACGGCTCATGGAAATCACCCATCACCTCAGACCTGATCGTGGAAGGCTCGGTGGGCCTTGGTCAGCCCTCATTCGATGGAGATGACATCTATTGGCTCGAGTTGCGTCCAAAGGAAGCTGGGCGCAACGTCATCGTGAAGCGATCCCCAACAGGTGCTTGCGTTGACATCAATCAACCTCCTTTCAACGCGCGCACGAGAGTTCATGAGTATGGCGGCGGTGATTATTTGGTTGCCAATGGCGTTCTCTACTTCTCGAACTTCTCCGATCAGCGACTCTACCGGCAGGATGGTCCAGGCGCCGCACCTGAGCCACTGACTGCGCCAGGCGATGTGCGTTACGCCGACGCTTGTATGGACCATGCACGAGCGCGCTTGCTCTGCGTCCGCGAAGATCACACTGCCGAAGGTTCCGAACCAGTTAACTCAATCGTCAGCCTTAACCTGCAACCCGGCGAGAGCTACGGCACCGTGCTCGTTGAAGGAAACGACTTCTACTCGACGCCGAGATTGAGTCCTGACGGAACTCAACTGGCCTGGCTCACCTGGAATCACCCGAATATGCCTTGGGATGGTTGTGAATTGTGGGTTGGCGAGTTTGGCGAAGACGGAAAATTAACCTCGTCCCGGTGGGTGGCCGGAGGCGCCGCCGAGTCGATTTTTCAGCCAGAATGGTCGCCTGACGGCGTTTTATACTTTGCATCGGATCGCAGCGGCTGGTGGAATCTGGAGCGTATTACGCCGGAAGGTGGAATCGAAAATGTCTGTCAATCAAAGGCTGAGCTGGGCCTGCCGCAATGGATCTTCGGCATGTCGTCCTACGCTTTTGCGTCGGCTGAGACGATCGTTTGCAGTCATATAGAGCAGGGTGTTTCCACTTTGGCAATACTCGACACGGGCAGCGGTAAGTTAACCCCAATCGATTGTCCTTATACAGACATTCAGTTTTTGCGAGCAGCTAATGGCCAGGCGGTATTCCGTGCCGGATCACCGACTGACGTCGCCACTATCACGAGGTTCGATGTCAGTACCGGCGGGTTTGAAACGTTGCGCCGCTCAAACGAGCTGGAAACTTATCCGCAGTATTTCTCCGTGCCGCGTGCGATCGAGTTTCCCACTGAGGGCGGACTCACTGCGCACGGCTTCTTCTATCCGCCACAGAATCCCGATTATCGCGCGCCGGACAATGAGAAGCCGCCGTTGATCGTGAAGAGTCATGGTGGACCAACGGCAGCGGCTTCAACTGCATTAAGTCTCTCAGTTCAATATTGGACCAGCCGGGGATTTGCGGTGCTCGACGTCAATTACGGGGGCAGTACCGGCTATGGTCGGCAATATCGTGAAAGACTTAACAAGAAATGGGGCATCGTTGACGTTGACGACTGCGTGAACGGCGCTCGCTACCTTGCAGAACGAGGCGAGGTCGATGGCCAGAGATTGGTCATCACGGGCGGCAGCGCCGGCGGGTATACCACTTTGTGCGCGCTGACGTTTCGCAATGCATTCAAAGCAGGTGCCAGTCACTTTGGCATTAGTAACACTGAATCGATGGCCCGCGACACTCACAAGTATGAGTCGCAATACCTGACAGGATTGTTGGGACCATATCCTGAGCGGAAGGATATCTATTACGAACGTTCGCCCATTAACTTTCCCGAACGACTCTCATGCCCGGTGATCTTTTTCCAGGGATTGGAAGACAAGGTTGTTCCACCCGATCAGGCGGAGACGATGGTCGACGCGATAAGGGCAAAGGGAATTCCGGTGTCGTACGTAGCGTTTCCCGGCGAGCAACATGGGTTCAGACAGGCGAAGAACATCAAGCGCGCTCTTGATGGTGAGCTTTATTTCTATTCGAAAGTCTTTGGCTTTGAGCTGGCCGAGCCGGTTGAACCTGTAGAGATCGAAAACTTATAGACGCTGCGAGATCAACCGGCTTCACGAATAGTTCAGAGTTTCAACCTTTAGGTTGCCGGTTAGGAATCACGGTCGCAAGCTAAAGCTTGAACTCTGAACTATTCTCAATTCCACTCAGGTCTACTTGATCGGTGGATCCGAGGCGTTCGCCAAAGCTCCGTTATGATCGGCACCGCGCAACACCTGCGTGTGGTCCGTGAATAACGACAGCGTGCCGCTCTTCCCATATTCCGACGGCACTGCCGTCAGTTCAAACTTGTCACCAGTAACTGTCAGCTGAAACTTATACGCCGAATTCTCAATCATCTCTTTCGAGACCATATCCTCCGCAATCAACTGCTCCATCGTAGCGTAGTTACCGTTGCCTTTCGACGTTTTGTACTGCTGCTCAGCGCCGGCAATCATGTACATCATACCTATAGCCATTCTCTCGTTCTGAATTCCTGCCGGCGGATTTGTCTCACCTGAAATGCCGGCTACTGCCATCAGCACAAGATTCTTTGGAATATGTACTTCGTGCAGTGGTCCAAGACCTTCATTGGAGAGTGCGTACGTGATGGGTTGCGCGACCGTTGTCAGACGCGTGAAGAATGCGCGAGTCTGATCACTGATTCGTGTGCTCGGCTGTTCAGCCCAGGTCTTGTAACTCTCCATGAGCGCGGGAGAGATGTAGATCTGTCCTTGTAACTGTCGCGGCTGCCAGCGCGTGTAGTTTTTGAAGTGCGGGTCGCCGGAGAGTGTTTCGTGTTTCAAATAAGAATCAACGATCTGTCGGACGGCGGCAGAATCTGCGGAGAGCACGATGAAGTTGCCGACGAACGCATATGAAAAAAGATTTGCGTACGAGACCAACTCCGTGTCTTCCCGTCGCTCAGTTTGTGCAAACGAGCTTGCACCTTTGAAACCCATGGAATCGATGAGTTTTGGCATGAGAGCCCGCAGAGCCTCCTTGTCTTTAACAGCAATTGCCAGCACAGGTGGTGTGCTGGTTGATTGCTCCTGCTGTATTTCGGGATTCCAAATGAATACGCCGGGAATTCCAATCATGCCGGTCATCGGCAGACGAATAGCGATTTCGGAACCGAGCAGAGGCAGCAGATCGTCTTTGATGTTGATCTTCAAACGTTTTTCGATCTCCGCGAATGGTGACTCGAACCCGGCTCTGTTTATGTTCACCGTATAGCCGCGAACATTGGTGGACTCGATTGCCGGCGGAGGCATCGACATCGCTGTGTAGATCTGCGGCAAATCTACTGACATCGTGACTAGCAAATCAGTGTTAACAGGAAAGATGTTTGGTGCTTCAGGCACAAGCCCCGGACCCGGAATCCATTTCGGCAGGAATGGGAGAACATTAGTTTTTTCACCAGGCGGGTTAACGAGCAGGGCACGCAAGTCGAATGACTCGTCGTCGAACGACAGAGCAAGCGCGATGGCGTCGGGCCAATCCGACGATCCACTAAAGAATGATGAACCGACGTTGGATAAGGCATCAAAAATGGGATCAGGCGTCGCCGCTTCTTTGCCGACAATTTCGTTGGAAGGAACTGGTTGAAGCTTGGCAATTCTTTCTTCTTCTTGCGCGGCGATCTCCTCTTCAGTCAATTCGGGCTCCGATGGTTCATCGGATTTCTTCGCTTCTTTTTCGGCTTGTGCTTGTTTTAGTCGCTCTTCTTCCTGCCGTCGCGCCTCCTCGGCGACGCGTTTGCTCTGTTCTTCATCTTGTTTTTTCACTTGCTTCATATCGATGAAGACAAAAATCGGTTCAGAGTTGAACCGGTTGCGCGCGGTGCGGAAGTTGACGTCATCGGCCAGCAGCTTACTTCCCGCAGGCTTCAGTTGCTTCATGGTCCAGGGTTTTGGACTGATCAGCACCACCGAGCCAAGACGCTGCAAATGGAAACCTGGCGTCGGCGTGGCAGCCGCTCCCGATTTATCCGATTCAGTTTTAGGATCAGGTACTGGTCCAGACGGTGGTACTACAGTCGGCAGAAACTCATTCAATGGAGTGGCAAACTTCGCAGCTTCCTCAGCCGAAGGAAATTCAATGGCGACGATTACTTCGGGAATGCCTTTATTATTCATGGGCCAGGTCGCGATGGACAACCGCGAGCTCATCACCTGCTCCGCATGAGCGTTCAACCACTTCACGAATGATTTGAACTCTTTCGGTGGTTTCGAAAGTTGCAGAATCGGCTCGAGAAGATCGTTTAGCGCGCTGGACCGGATCAACTGTCCTGCGCCACGTACTTCAACGTAGACTGCATAAGAATCAGCAGGCAGCAGCGTATCGAAGGTCGGCGCCGGCGTTGCGGCGGCCGACTTTGGCGGAGGCTTCGGAGTTGTTTGTCGTTTTTGCTGAGCTGACGTCTTCGGTGTGAGGACAACTAAGACCAGCAAGATGGCTGCTGTCACGCGCGTAATCAGGTTCATTGGAGTGTCCTTTGTATTCAGTCGAGTCAGAAACTCCTGCCCCATTCTATGCCTTTGCGGCTGAGTCCAGCTACAAAGACGCACAAAAAAGCACAAAAGTTCTCTAAATCATTTTTGCGCATTTTGTGCCTTTTTGCGGCTGTATTCGAGCACATTCGTACCCGGAAAATAGTTCGCAAGAATCTGCTGGTATGAATATCCGCGTTGGGCCATCACATGTGAACCTTCCTGACATAACCCGAGCCCGTGCCCGAAGCCGCTTCCGCTAAATACAAATTGCGATCCGGATCGGGAGATGTTGAAGCGTGAGCTTTTCAACACATTCCAACCCAGCGCGCGACCGACGATGAGCTTGAATTCCCAGCCACTTATCGTGCGTACACGATCACCAGCGATCGAGATAACTTCTGCGCGCCCTGTTTGATCATAACTCACTACCGACAGCTCACGGATTCTTTGACCGACATCTGTCCGAGGATCGCTGCGTAAGGCGTTGACCAGTTGCTGCGACTCGATCACTCCAGTCCAGCGATAATGAGCGCCTGAGCTACAGTACTCGTCTCGCACGCCCCGCAGGTATGTGGGTGCTTCTTCGCCCCAAAGACTCTTCAGATTTGCAGTCATGCCGCCGCACGAGGCGCTGAAGTACGCATCGATGATTTGATCGCTATCGTCATGCAACGCCAGTCCTGTTGTTTCTGTCACTGCGCGCACCAACGCCGGTCGAATCGCGATTCCTGTCTTCATAGACGTGAAGCGTTGGCAATGTGTGGTGCTACAGAAGTCATAGCCTTGTTCTTCATGTCGGCTAAGATTCTTTAACGCGTAAGTGCGAGCTGCAATAGCTAAGGCTTTGAGTGCTTCCGGCTGATCCTCAACGCTCGCTTCAGTCGCTACAACGCGAAGGATGTAATCGTCCAACGACATTCGTTGCGTCGAGTTTGTCGAAACCTGGTGCACGGAGACGTAAATCGGATCCTTTCCGCGATTGCTTGCACCCGCGAACTCCTCGAAGATCGGCCGCGCAACTTCCGCAGCTTCAGCTCCGTGAGCTTTCTTCAGATAGACAACAACCAGGAGCTGTGCGTCCTCTGGTCCAGTCTGTCTCTCGCCTGGAAAAGCAAGACCAACGAACCAGCCTTGCGAGCGAAAGCCCTGTAGCTGAGTGGACGTGCCCGTCTTGCCGACAACATACGCGGGAAGAGAAGCGAGCTCTGCTTTCTGTGCTGTCCCAAATGTTACTGCGCCCCGCATGCCCTCGAGCAAAACGGATCTTTCGTTCTCGTCAATGTGAAGCTGTGCGCGGACTCGCGTGACGGAATCGTTAGCAGGTTTTAATAACTGTCCGCCGTTGAGAAGAGCTGCGTAAGCCATCGCCATCTGAATTGGTGTGACTTGCAGAAACGCACCTTCGCCGATCGCGCTCTCAGTCTGCCATGTGCCGTCGGCCAGCACACCAGGCGACTCGTCGTAAGCGTCGATACCAGTCACCTGACCGAATCCGAAATCGGCGAGCATGCGAGCGAAGTTATCTTCGTCGAGCCGCGCACCGATCGTCGCGAAGTAGTAGTTGCAGGAATAGGCCAAAGCTTCAGCGGGACTGAATGGTTCAAGGTTAGGAGGGTGCGAACACGCGTCGATAACATCTTCGCGGTTGTGTTTCCCGCGACAACGCAGACGGGTGTTTTGCGTCACGATACCGCCGCGCAAAGCTGCGAGTGCTGTAAAGGATTTGATCGTGGAGCCGGGTGGAAATGCGCTGCGGAACGCGAGAGTTGGATTGACGACCGCGTGCACGTGTCCCGTTTGCGGATTGATAATAACGATTGCTCCCTCACGTGTGCCCAGTGCAGATGCAGCGACCGTTTGGAGTCGCGTGTAGTGGTTGGCAGGTTTGTCCGGTGTCCTGATTGTTTTTGCAGGAGCGTCGAAGTGGTTGGGTGACACGACAAAGGTAAGACCTAAGCCCGTCGCGATCACGATAGCCAATAATATCTTCAATGCCATTGTGGTCCAGATCGACATCTGGCTCGAGGAATGAGGAGGGCTGGAACCAGCTGGCGCCGGACCAGCCCCGGTGTTGGTTGCTTAGCGAGTCGAACCATTAGAAGCATTATTTGCCGTCATGGATTTTCGGAACAGGAGGCTAGCCCTGCAATCTGGTTCGTTCATACGGGTAGCATAGATGTGGAAATCCACAGTCGATCAGCCACAAGAGGCGCAAAAGGCATAAAAGAGTTTCGAGTAAATTTTGTGCCTTTCGTGGTCATAGTTTTGGCATAAAAATGTAACGTTAGTTGGCCCAGAAATTCGAAAAAAAGAGTGTTGCAAATTCCAGCGCTCACGGGTAGATTGATGCGGTTGCTTACAAGGTAGCGGTGCTCTCCCGATAACGGGGAGTCCTGCCTTCACTCATGCGGGGGAGGAATTAACTGTGCCGACCGGAACGTGCCCTGAATGCGATGCTGATGTCCACGTTGATCTGGACACGGATAAGGGCGAAATAGTGTCTTGTGAAGAGTGTGGAACGGAGCTGGAGGTTGTTGGACTCGATCCCGTCGAGTTAGACATTGTTGAAGAAGAGAGTTACGACGAAGACGAGGACGAAGACGAATACTAAAAAACAGGAGCAGAGGCAGACGGCAGGAACAGTGAAAACATAAAGTTCTTGCCTGCTCCTGCTGTCTGCCCCTGCTCCTGTTTCACTACCTGCTGGCTGCTCGATACTCAGAGCGGCTTTGTCTCAGACTTAAACCGCGTGGCCCCTCAACCCTGATTGTGTGCACTTGCCCATCTCGTCTCTTCTCTTCAGGCGGATAAAAGGCCAGGACGTATGCGGAGCTGACTTCTTCTGCCAAAGCACGAAAGAGCGGGGCATAGTCTTTCTCGTTTGCGTAAACATTGCGACCACCGGTTGATTCCGCCAGTCCACTGACGTCGAGCGGAGTCGGTAAAGGTGTTTGAGCCGACGATGCCATCACGCGCGAATACGACGGCAGCGTGACAACAAAGACACTCACGTCAGCGGCGTTGGCCCGTTCAATCACTGTTTGCGGGGCAACCGTATCGCCCACCGGAAAACCGTCGGTTACAACCAGCACAGTCCGCTTCATCAAACGTTTCTCGCGCGTGCGCGGCGCGCTTCGCACGAGCATTCGAATCGCATCGTCAACTGCGTCGTAAGTGTGAGTCGATAAACCATTCGGTGCGTCTCTCGAAATACGTTCAAGCGAATCGTCCAGCTTTGTGGGATCGGAGGTAAATTTTTGAATAGTTTTGACCCTCATTCCGAACGTCATAACAGCATACGCGACGGGATGGTTCGAGAGTTGGTTTGAAAACGACTGAAGCGCGTTCCGAAGTCGAAGGATTTCTTCGGAGGTCATGCTGCCGGAAACATCCAGAGCGAAAACAATCGCCAGCGGTCGAGCTTCACCTTGTCTCTTTTCAATTTGGAAGAATGAGATCGGCTGTTCCGACCCGTCTGAATAGACCTTGAAATCTTCCTGGCGAAGGTTGCGCACGGGATTACCCGTAGCATCGACGGCCGTTACATCGACGGACACAAGATCGGTATCGATGCGCAAAACGTCTTCCGGTTCCTGCTCTTTTGGAAAAACTTTACGGGGTCGCTGAGTTTGAGAAGCAGGGTCCTGGTTTTGCGGCACACCAGGCGCTGCCAGAGCGATCAGAAGAAGGAGAGGAACGGATAGTTGCGCTATAAAAGCCGCGGCTCTTTTTGGCATTAATACTCTTTTCCGGGGACGCCGCTCAGGATTATACGAGCGCGACCAGTGGAAGCAAACGGTGATATCATCCTGAGCGTCTTAAAACCGTATAATTTGGAGGTAGTACGTGAAGGATCGGCTATGAGATTCAAGAAAAGTCTGTTTGTGCTCGCGATCGTGCTTGCGATGAGCGGGATCGCAGTTGGCCAGGACAAGTCGTTCGGAGCGATCAAGGGCAAAGTTCGCGTTGAGACCGGCACGCCCTCGGGCGTGACTATTGTCGTGCGACGCGGAGATGCCGAAGTCGCCCGCTCGACGACAGATAAAAACGGGGATTTTCTTGTTTCACGGTTAACCCCCGGAAAGTACGGCATCACTTTTCGCAAGCCTGGATTGAGTATTGGCACGATCGAGGACATAGAGGTCAAAGCCGGCAAGACCCGCTCGCTCGGCGATCGTTTGGTCCTCACGATAGACGAGGGCTCCATCGCGTTTTTGAGTGGCAGCGTTTTTACTGCCGAGGGACGAAGCGTGCCGAATGCCAAAGTCGAGTTGTCGCGAATACTTGAAGATGGCACAACGAAGAAGATTGATGGACGAATCACGACCGAGACTGGCTCGTTCAAATTCCGGTTATCACCCGAGCCGGGAAAGTATCGTGTGAGTGTTAAGACAGAGCGTGCCGAGCCTGTGACCAAAGACGTGGAGATTGATGGCGCCGCCGTCTATCGCATCGCGTTGTCACTGCCGCCAAAACCTTAATAAGCCACAAAAGACACAAAATAAATCGTTTGAGCTTTTTGTGTTTCTTTGTGGCGAAACCTACCGATGACGGAAGAGCAGCGTGAAGAGTTCCTGACCGCCAGACAGCTTGCCGCATTCTTGCAGGTAAGTGAATCGACCGTCCGGCGGCTCGCTGCGAAACGTCGCATCCCATCAGTCAGGCTCACGCCACGAATAATCCGCTTTCATCTCGACGCAGTGCGCGAAGCGCTCGATGTGCCTCGCTATCGCATTCGTCACGGCGAGTACACCGAACGCGTGGACGATGCGCAGTTGTCTTTCGACGAATTCTTCCTGACTTAGATCCGTTTCCGAGGCGGATTGAATTCAACCCACTGATCATTCTGTTTGACGTAGATCCTTAGCGGCCGAATTCTGAATCCCTTACTGAAGCCGGGATTTGCCGCAAGAAACTTTCTTACAGTCGACTGATCGCCTGTCGCAACGCGCCACTTCCCGTCCTCGCGCAGCAGGTACTGCTGAACCACGATCTTTCCTTCTGCCTGAATGGGATTGACGACACGTCCGTAAAGCACTGTATCCACGACCGCGAGGTTACCCATCACTCTGGTTGCGCCGATATCGATCCGATCGAGCTGGTAAAAGTCCTGTGCGCGTTGCAGCGCACTCACAAAACGATCGCGAGACATGCGGCTGCGCGAGGAGCTGGGCAAAACGTCATAAAGAGAGTTGTAATCGTGAGACTTGAGCTGCTCAAAGACAGTTTGAACTGTAGCGCGAACGTCAGACTGATCTGAGGCCTTCGCGAACGTGCCAAAAGCTAACATTAAAATCGCAATACTAAGAACTAACTTCTTCATCAGGTTCTTCATCCTCTTGGTTCTGCTTCAACTTTGCTCGTAGCTGCTGTCGATAATTTAGAAACCAGCAAACAGCGCCGCCTGCCGCAGCGACAAACGCGTTCTCGTAATCTCCCCGGAATGCAAAGACAACCGCAATCACGCCGCCAGCTGCGGCCAAAATCATCCAGAACGCTTTCACTTGATATTCACCGGAAGTATTAAATCGAGTGCGCCTGGTGCGTAACAAACCTTCTCATCACATGCCTGGACGCGCAATCGCGCTGAAAGGTTGTGTTTGCCGGCGGCGGCTGTTTTGTCTGCCTTGAGCTGGACCTTCAGGCTCGTTTCTCCTTCATAAACTTTTAGCGGCGTTTTCGAAAAGGAGAACTGCTTGACGAGCGGATCCGGGTAAGTAATGAACTCGGTCGAGATGCCTTGTGCCGGTGTGATTTCGATCTCAGTGGCTTTCAAGTACGACTGGCTTGGAGGATTGGCGTTGATGTGATAGCCGTTGGTGATCTGTAGTCGGACCAGGGTTTCACCCGACTCACCGGGTGCAAGCGTAGCTTCCTGAGGCGTCACTTTGACGACGTCGACGGATGCGATCGGTGGCGGTTCGGTTTCGTTTGTTTGTACGGGCGTGCGCGCGGCACAGCCGGTCATCAGGCAACACAAAACAATCAGGCAGAGATGATTTCGCATTGGTTCTCTCCGCCTGATAGTAAATCACTGCGCGGTCGGAGTCGCCAACGCCTGAGCCAGCCGCATTCTTTTCGCCCGCCGCATCAAGTAGCGAACGACCAGTCCCGACGGCAGTAGCACAAACACGAAGATCGGCACCATCAGAATTATGAAACGAGCAAAGAAGAGCACCATGTCTGATGCTAATCCGATGCTGTCCGAAACAGCTTCGCGCAGACTGTGCCCAAAGCCGGTGCTTGTAACTGCGATGACAGGTTTTGGCGTCTGAATGTTTACGGTAATGGTCGAAAGACTCGATCGGTTTTCGAGAAAGCGCTTACGTCCTTCGAGTTTCTCGATCTCGGTTCTGACTTCCGCAATCTGTCGCTGCACTTCGAGTGCATCGGCCACTTTGTTTGCCTGTCGCATGATCTCGAGAAACTGAAGTTCGAGTGCTTTCTGAGTCTTGATTCGCGCTTCTAGATCGATGGACTCTTCAGTGACGTCCTGGCTACTGACGTGTTCTTCAGGGGTGTTGCTCGCCAGAGTTTTGATCTCGTCAAACGCGACGCCGAACTGATTGGACGGCACGCGGACCACGAGCTTGACGTCGAATGTCCGTTGTGACCGTTCGATGCTTTCTCGTTGTTTTGCTTCTGACGTGATAACAAAGCCGCCATGAGACTCGGCTATCGATGTCACGCGATGTTGCGCGTCAGTGGTCGAATTAACCTCTATGGTGATGTCGGCATTGCGAATGATCTTGCGGTCGGCAGCTTCGGCCGTTGTCTGGGCCTTGTCTACATCAGTCAGTGATACCTTTTCTTGTTCTACAGCGTAGCTGTTCTTTGTCAGACCGTTAGGAACCTGCTGGGTAGTCTGCGGAGCCGAGTCGGCGGACGCCACTCTGGCAGCCTCGTTTTGTCTGTAGCAGGCGATCGAGCAACTCAACAGAGCGAGTAAGAGAATGAACCGGGATTTCATGATCAGCCTCCATGCAAGTCTCGGAATTACAGCGTTGGAACGTTGGAAAGCCCCAACACTTGCATGCTCGCCTATATGGGCCAACGTGAGTATCCACAGTGCAACGTGGTGGCAGCCCGTTATAGCCACGGATTACACGGATAAAATCCGTTTCTTTATCCGTGTAAATCCGTGTTACTCGCTTTCGTCACCGTCCTTGCCCTCGGGCTTCTTGATGCCAAACTTTTCGAGGCGGTATTGCAGGGTGCGGAAAGTGAGGCCCAGGAGTTTTGCAGCCTTGGTGATGTTGTAGTCGGTTTGCTCCATCGCCTGCGTGATCAGATTGCGCTCGACGTCTTCGAAATTGATTCCTTCCGCAGGCAGCTTGAACATTCCTTCGGCAGCTGGTCCAACTTCCTGACGCACTTCAGTCGGTAAATCTTCCGACGTGATCAACTCTCCTTCGCTGAGAAGAATCGCCCGCTCAATCGCCGACTCCAACTGCCTCACATTACCCGGCCAACTGTATTCGTTCATCAACTTCTTCGTTTCGGCAGTTAGACCAGTAACTGGAGTCGAAGCATTTTTGGTGTGCTTCTTCAGAAAATAGTCGATCAAAACGGGAATGTCTTCACGTCGCTCGCGCAGCGGAGGAACGTCGATCGACAACACATTGATGCGATAGTAAAGATCGTCTCGGAAACGTCCGTCAGCAACCATCGCGCGCAGGTCTCGGTTCGTGGCAGCGATCACGCGCACGTCGACGTTGATCTCGTGAGTCCCACCAACACGCCTGATCTTTCGCTCCTGAAGCGCACGCAGCAGTTTCGCTTGAATGCCAACATCGAGCTCCGCAATCTCGTCGAGAAACAACGTGCCGCGATCCGCGATCTCAAAGAGACCTTTTTTCTCCGCGTGAGCACCGGTGAACGAACCCTTCTCGTGTCCGAACAGCTCCGACTCAAGCAGGTTCTCATTGATGGCGGCACAGTTGACAGCCTGAAACATCTCTTCCGAACGCGGCGACTGATTGTGGACCGCTCTTGCGATCAGCTCCTTGCCAGTACCCGACTCACCACGGATCAGCACCGTCGAATTCGATCGCGCCACTTTCAAAATCATCTTCTTCACCGTCTCCATCTTCGGAGACGCGGAAATGATGTCGTTGTCGATCGCGTCGAGACGATCGAGCGCGCGATTAATCGTCTCGAGCAATGCGGCTTTATCGTAGGGCTTTTCGAGATAGTCGAACGCGCCGCGACGTAGCGCTTCCTTGGCCGACTCGATCGAGCCGTGTGCGGTGAGCAGGATAACGATGATCGAAGAATCGTAAGCCAGCAGTTGCTGGAGCAGTTCGATGCCGTCCATGCCGGTCATCTTCAGGTCGGTCAACGCCAGATCGAAACGGCGATCTTTGGCGAACTTGAGTGCGGCTTCGCCGGAGGCCGCGGTCGTCACGTCGTAACCTTCCTCAGCGAGGATCAATTCAAGGATCTCTCTTTGCGACTTCTCGTCGTCAACTACCAGAATACTCTTTCGTGGCATGTCTGTTCTCTTTAGCCGGTAGAATTATCGTAAACGTCGTACCGCTGCCTTCCTTTGATGCGACGCTGATCGTGCCGCCGTGATCATCGACCGCCTTTTTCACAATCGCCAGTCCAAGCCCAGTGCCGGTCTCCTTCGTCGAGAAGTATGGCTCGAATACTTTCGAAATATCTTCGGCAGCAATGCCGTGACCGCTGTCAGTGATTTCAACCTTAACAGAGTTCGCATCCTGGTTAGAAAGCTTGATCGAGATACTGCCGCCATCGCCATCGATCGCTTCGACAGCATTGATGACGAGGTTAGTGAAAACAGAGCGCAGCGACTCGGGGTCGCCCATCACGAGTGGAAGCGCACCGTCCTGAATAATCTTCGTTTCAATCCCGCACTCTTCAGTCCTGCCTTCAACCAGCCTAAGTGCATCTTCAGCTTCAGCGCGAATGTCCACGCTTTGCAGATCGAGTTTTGAAGGACGTGAATACTTCAGAAAGTCGGTGATTTGCCGGTTGATGCGTGCGACTTCTGTCTTCAATTGATCATTGAGCTGGACAAAGGTCGCTCTCTTACTTGGATCCGTCGGAGCAAACGACGAGCGAAGATGATCGAGCGTCAGGTTAATGTAGTTGAGCGGATTCCGAATCTCGTGTGCGATCGCAGCCGCAAGCCGCCCGACTACTGCACCCTTCTCGGCCTGGTGAAGTTGCATTTCGAGCTCGCGTGCGCGTCCGAGTTTCCCTGTCATTTCGTTGAAGGCAGATGCGAGTGTGCCCATCTCGTCGAGTCGATCTGCCGGCACCTGAACATCGAAGTTACCGCCTGCAACTTTTCGCGCCGCCGTTGAGAGCTCCTTGATCGGGCGAGTGAAGCGCCAAACGAAGAAGCCGGTAATGAGTGTGGTAACAAACAAGACGCCGAGTGTATAGAGCGCAGAGCGTGACGATTGCCGCTCGAGAACATTCGTCAACGTGTGTGCGGAGTCGAGCACGACGATGATGAAGCGCCGGCCTTTATCAGTCTGCACAGGAAAATAAAAAGCGCCCGCTTCGCCAAAATCGACATTGGTCGAGGGCGGAATCCAGGAGGGAAGTTGTTCGTGTTGATTTGTAAACTGGACGGCGCTCCTCAAGGGCAGAAGCTGTATGTCCTGATATTTGAAGTAGCGCGTTGTGTTGTCTTCTTCGCGTTCACGGGGATTGAATTCGGGGATAAGGCTGTCTCTGACGTTGCCATCGTCGTCGACAACCAGGATATTCCTCACGCGAACGTTCTTGTCGTTCAGCAGGGGCTCACGCAGGTCACCGATTATTTCGTCGAGATACTTATCGCTGTGAAGACTTTCGAGGCCGAGAGCAATGCCAGTCATGATGGCCTGCTCCTGCTCGATGATCATGCGGGCATTGGCGCGGACTGTGCGCAGGTTGAAATAGTACTGGATACCGAGAGTGAGCCCGAGCATCAAGGCCAGCAGCAACAGGAGCCGGGCACGAAAGCTTTGTACCTGGGCGGCAAATCTCATGCGAAAACTAAATCCAACGTATATGCATCAGAAGTTCGCATTCTGGTAAATGTGGCGCTTTGAGCGTTTATCTCTATTTCGAGCCCCATCAACCTTACCGGCGTTGCGAATTTGGAACAACGCACTGGCTCTAGCACGTGCTGTTCCAACGAAATATGTATAATCGATTACTTTTTGATTGCCGACAACTGCCGCTTGATGTTATATTTGCGGCGGTCTCAATTTCAATGTCCCCAGAGACCGTCGTTAGGGAAACTCTTCCCGCCCTCAAGTTGCAGCAGAAGGTTTGATTGAAGCACGAAAAGAGGCGTTTTTTGAAAGCTCGGAACTGCGAACAGGATTTCGGAATTTCCCGACAGGATTTTCAGCAAGATCCGGTTAGGCAGCGTGGCGCACGCGGCAGACAGAGTTTGTTTCTGCTCACCAATTGGTGAGTTATCCCTAAAAGAGAGGTACTTGGGCCTGATGTCTCAGCATTTCTGTTCCCCTAGGTCATCCCGGCTGGTCTTTATTACATTTATCCTCCTTTGTCTCGCTTTTTCAGGTACAGCCTTCGGGAAGAGGAAAAGCTCCTCGGGTCGAGGAGCGCGCGCTCAGAAAAGTAGAAAAGCGTCAGCGAGAAATCGCGGTACGTCGCGGCATCGAGGTCGTGAGGCGGCGAGAAGCTCGCGTCGCGGCCGCCGTGGTGGCAGGATGTCGGCTCGTGACGTGCGCCGGCAAAGAGCAGTTATCGCCCGGGAGCAAGCATCAGCAATCAAGGCTCTCGAGCGACGAAGGGGCCGGCCTTTAACGAAGCGGGAACGCGCGGCAGAGATGCGTCGCATTGAAGCCCGAAACCGCCGTGCCTTGCTCGAGGCTCGACGGCGGGCCGAAGCTGCACGTCGTGCGGCGATTGCGCGCCAAATGGCACTCGATAAAGCCATGCGCGACGAGGTTCAGTCTTATATCGCCAAGGACGATCTCGCTGGTGAAGATCCGGAAGTGCGGCGCGTGGCTATCAACGCGCTCGGCAATCATGCCGGCACAGTCGTGGTGATGGATCCGATGACGGGCCGTGTTTATTCCATCGTCAACCAGGAATGGGCGCTGCGTCGCGGATTCAAACCCTGCTCGACGATCAAGCTCGTGACCGGAGTTGCCGGACTTTCTGAAAATGCGATTCCGCTTGTTGACACTGTCGGCGACGGCTATCGAACCGATCTAACCTCTGCCCTGGCCCACTCCGACAATCCATTCTTCCAACAAGTCGGCACGAGAATCGGTTCTGAGAAGATGGTCGACTACGCTAAAGAGCTTGGGCTCGGCGAAAAGACCGGAATTAATGAGCCGTTTGAGTTTCCAGGCAAGTTGCCGGAAGTGAAACCTGGAATCGTTGAGAGACGCATGTTTTCACACGCAGACGGCTTCCAGGTAACGCCGCTGCAACTCGGAACGCTCGTTTCTGCAATGGCTAATGGTGGACGTCTGCTCGTACCGCAGGTGCCGCACAGCCAGAAAGAGCAGAACAAGATGGGCGTTAAAGTGCGACGAGTGCTGCCCATCAATACAGATGTCTGGCAGCGGATGGTTCCCGGAATGGTCGGCGCCGTTAACTACGGCACAGCTCGCAAGTCTTACGATCCAACTCAGACCGTGGCCGGTAAGACCGGAACCTGCATTGGCGACGGCGGCTGGGTTGGGTTGTTTACTTCCTACGCTCCGCTCGCTAACCCGCGACTGGCCGTGGTTGTTATCGCACAGGGAACTGATGGTCGACGTCACTTCCCGGCAGCCGTAGCCGGAGAGATTTATCGCCAACTGAATCACCGCTTCGGAACGGCAATCAATCTACAGGTTGCATCGACACTCGACGACGAAGAAAAAGAAGTAGCCGACCAGGAAGCCGCAGCGGAAAACGGCGACGCTAATGCCGACAGCACAGACACGAATGGCGACACTACACCTGCGGCGACCGCAACAGCTACTCCCGTAAATAAAACTCCTGTTGCGCCCGCAGCCGCTAAACCCACGCCCGAACCAAAAAACACGGTGAAGCGCGTGCTGATGCCGCTCGAAAAGAAACCAGTTGATGCTCAACAGAACAACACGAAATCAACCACAGCGACTCAAACTCCCGCGACGATTACGCCCGGTGCATCGCGTCCCAGGCGAATTCAACCCTGACAAAAGAATTCTTGAAACCGACCCTCTTGGCTGCGCCGGAATTTTCTCCGGCGCATTTTTTTGTGAAAAAACCTTTTGTGCGTTTGGTGCTTCTTTGTGGCGATTTCTAATCTTTTTCTCGCGCGCGCACTCCATGCCTTGACACATTTCATACAGTTGCAGGAATATTGCGGGCGTTCTACCCAAGTTCTATCGCACCTACCGGTGCATCCCCATGTTTTCAGAGATCGGCAACCGGTCTTTGGATCACTCGCATCGTAAAGTTCTCCGCGGCGACCATTAAAGGGCTGGGTCCTTGGCGCGACTGCTGAAATGATTTTTGGAGGTTTGGAACAACTAATGAAGAAGCTGATAACGTTTTTAAGCATTTCCACTACAGTCGCGATACTCGCTCTGCCCGTTGCAGCGCGCAATTTAATCGCGCAACCGGATAACACCATTCAAGATGCCTGCACGCAAGAACAGAAAGACGCGTTGTACCAGTCTTTCCTGAAGAATCGACAAAGCGATCAGGCGAAGGCTTACGACGACGCTAAGAAGTATCTGGCGTGTCCTCCCGGAGAGGCGTCCGAAGCACAGACGAAGATTATTGAGTACTTGAAGAAGTGGACCTCCGCGTACGAGGCCGGTTCGAAGAAGATCAAGTTTACCCAACTTCTTTATAACGACAAGAAATATCCGGAAGCCTATGCGCTGGGTAAAGAGCTGTTGGCGGCCGAACCGGATAATCTGAAATTGCTTGTTGACTTGGGCGCGAATGGATACCTGGTGGCAAATAATCCACAACTGGCTGTTGAAGCCGTGGACTACGCGAGAAAGGCCCTGCAACAGCTCGAAGCCGGGAAAACGGTCGAGGATTGGCAGCCACTCCAGAGCAAGGATGTCGCTATTGCTTACTTGAACTACACCATCGGCGCGCTCACTCTCGAAAAGGATCCGTCCAACGCGCTCAAAAACCTGATCAAGTCCGCTCAGTTTGAGACGCCCTTGAAGAAGTCGCCTTACACTTACGCTTACATTGCCGGCGCCTATGAAACTGGTCCATACGCCAAGCAATCCGAAGATTACAAGGCGAAGTATTTGGGCAAGGACGAAACTCCGGAAAGCAAACTCGCCCTGGCCAATATCAATCAGCTCGTCGACCGCATGATCGATGGTTATGCTCGCGCTGTCGCACTCGCAGGTACTGATCCGAAGTTCGCGCAGCAGAAACCTGTGTGGAATGATCGACTGACCGAGTGGTACAAGTACGTGCACAAGTCGGATACTGGAATGAGCGAGTTGGTCGCCGGCATTTTGTCGAAGCCCTTGCCGCCGGAACCAACACCGCTAACGTCGCTGCCGACTCCGTCGCCGACGACACCAGCAACTAATAATGGTGCTGGACAGGGAACCGGCAACGGTACAGCTTCGACGACCACACCGACGTCAACTCCGGCCGGAAACACAGCAAACAAGACAACGACTCCAGCGGCTGGTAGCAAGCCCGCTCCGAAACCAGATCGACCACGCAATCGTCGTTAACTAAGCAATCTGGTCTCTACTCCAACGCCGGAAGCAGGTCATTTTTAGACAAGCTTCCGGGCGTTTGCTTATAATTCACTTCGCTTTGAAAAATCCCGAAACGATTCCTGATCTCGACCTCCTCGAAACGGTTCTTGGTTACAATTTCAAAGATCGTGCTTTGCTCGAACGAGCCATTACTCACCGTTCATGGGCACACGAGAAAGTTGCGCCCGGCGACGAGCAGCAGGCACGCAAACTGCATAACGAGTCGCTGGAATTTCTCGGCGATTCAGTGCTGGGGTTAATCGTCGCGAACTATCTTTGCAATTCGTATCCAGCCGGGACTGAAGGAGAGTTGTCGCGCATGAAACACCGGCTGGTGAGTGCGCCCACACTGGCGAAGGCTTCGCAGGTGCTGAGTCTCGGCGACTTTTTGCGATTCGGGCGTGGCGAGGAAAAGAGTGGCGGACGGCAAAAGAATGCTTTGCTGGCAGACGTTTTTGAAGCGATTACGGGAGCAATCTTTCTTGACGGTGGCCTTGAAGCTGCGACGAAGTTTGTCTGTTATGCTCTGCGAGAGGAGTTGAAGGGCACCGATCCTCTTACTGCCGCTAAAGCGGACTACAAGACCATGCTTCAGGAGCGTTTGCAGGCCGAACGACGAACCGCGCCGCGTTACGCAGTAACCGAAACCCTCGGTCCGCCGCATCAACGTATATTCCACGTGGAAGTTTCGTGGGATGGCGGCAGTATTCAAGGGGAAGGGCACTCGATTAAGACGGCCGAGGCTGCTGCCGCAAAGGCTGCGCTGGAGTCAATGATGGATGGGGATGAGACGTCAGTTTTGCCGGATTTGCAGGATGAACTTGACCATCACCAGTAACGTATCTAGGATGTTTTGAATGGCGACTAACCGCACCGACAGGGTAACTACTGAAAAGGATACCGCGACTGAGACGCGGCCGTTTTCGCTCGCACGTTTCTTCAATCGTAACGGTCATGAGAAGAAGGAGCTCCCGCCGGTCAAACCGCAGGGGCCGCCTAAGTCTCCGTTGCGCGAGTACTTCGAGTCGGCGGTGGTAACGGTCATCATGGCATTATTCGGTATGACCTTCATTGTCCAGGCCGTGAAGGTTCCAACCGGATCGATGCAGAACACCATCACAATCGGCGATCACCTGCTCGTTAATAAGTTCATCTTCGCACCCGGTAAGTCGCTGCCGTTTCTGCCGCAACGAGAGATCAAGCGCGGCGACATCATCGTCTTCAAATATCCCGGCAATCCTTACGATCCAAAGCGCGACGACAGGCCTGATAACCGTCCGATACTCACTAACTACGTGAAGCGCGTCATCGGTCTGCCGGGCGATCGCATTCGCATTGATGGAAATAATGTGATTGTCAACGACCAGGTTGTTCAAGAGCATAAAATCACGGCAAAGGATCACAATCGAAAAGATCCGTTAGAGATCACGAATGATCCGGCGCGCAAACCAGGTGAGCTTTACAACGTCTACTACAAGCCTGGTCCACCAGATGAAAATCCGGACTATGACGCTTTTCAGGGTAAAGATGAATTAACTGTCCCGCCTGATAGTTACTTTGTCATGGGCGACAATCGTAACAACAGCGAAGACAGTCGCTACTGGGGATTCGTGCCTCGCGACCTTGTCATCGGTCGCGCGATGTTTGTCTACTGGTCTTACGATGAAAGCGCGCCGGATACTGGTTGGGGTGTTGTCGGAGACTTCCTTTTAAACACGCGCTGGAGTCGAACCGGCACTCTCGTCAGATAGAGCCACAAAAGATTATCGCCGCAAAAAGCACAAACAATTCTCAAAAAAGCTTTTGTGCTTTTGTGCCTTTTTGTGGCAATAATCTTTTGTGGCTAACCGCTTTCGCATTGTGTCGTCTTTAGTGGCCCGTGTCGTTCGGCGGATCAATAACGACGACATCTTCGGTCGGGCCGCGCAGCTTTCGTACTACTTTCTTCTCGCGCTCTTTCCGCTTCTCCTCTTTCTGATCAACATCCTGGGCTTCATGGCCCAGGAGGGAACCGCATTCCGCGAGAAGCTGTTGAGCTATCTCGCGGCGATCATGCCTCGCAGTGCAATCGTACTCGTTCGTAACACGCTCAATGAGATCAGTACTGCAAGCGGCGGCGGGAAACTCTCGTTCGGTTTACTCGCAGCATTGTGGGCAGCCTCAAACGGAATGGGTGCGATCAGCGACACGCTCAACACTGCTTACAACGTCAAGGAGACACGACCATGGTGGAAAGTGCGGCTGATCTCTATTTGTCTGACAGTGGCAGTCGCGATCTTAATCCTCGCCGCACTCGCCATCGTTCTTTACGGTGGCTCGATTGGTGAAGCGCTGGCGACGAATTATGGATTCGGGAGTTTCTTTACGACTGTTTGGACCATCGTTCAGTGGCCAATCGCGCTCCTATTTGTATTGACTACTTTCAACCTGATCTACAATTTCGCGCCGGATCTACGGTCACACGCGCGCAGTTGGATGACACCGGGTGCTGTCGTCGGCGTGGCTTTATGGCTGCTCGTTTCTTTTGGCTTTCGCGCGTATCTGAGCTTCTTCGACTCTTACAGCGTGACTTATGGTTCGCTCGGCGCTTTGATCGTCCTGATGCTTTGGTTCTATCTGACGGGTGTTGCTATTCTGATTGGTGGCGAGGTGAATTCAGAGTTAGGCCACAAAAAAGCACAAAAGGTGCAAAAGAAGAATGATTGAGCGGAAGCGAGTTCGGTTGTGTGTGTGGTTGGTCGTGACCGTTGTTGTGTTCTCGATTAACGTTTCTGCTCAGCGTAAGACGAAGAAGAAGCCCGCGCCCACGGCCGCTGCGACTGAGCTCAGTAAGCTTCGTGAGGAATACGTTAAGGCCACTAACGAGTACAAAGCGAGTCTCGGAAAACTGATTCCGTTTTATGAGAGCGACGTTAAGAAAGCCGAAGAGAAACTGGAACAGTCGAAGAAACTTCTTGCCGAAGGGTTGATCCCGCGCGGGCAAGTTGAAGAGAACGAGCGTGCATTAACAGGTGCCAAACAAAAACTCGCGGAAACGAATCGCCAGATGACGAGTGCTGACGAACAGATTGCTGGAGTACTCGTCGAGCAGGCAGCCGACGAACAGCTCTCGAAAAATCTTCGTCTTGCACGACAGAGTCTCGTGCGCACCGCATCCTTCACGCGCTACACCGGCGCAGGTGGCTGGAACCTCGGCGACGCGTGGAAGATTCAGAGATTCTTTTCAGACACATTCAACAAACCGCTTCCGATCGCTGTGTTTGGTCAGGGAGCAATTCACGAGCGCTGGCGTCTGGACCATCGCAATGCCATGGACATTCAGCTCCATCCTGATGGCGTCGAAGGCCGTGCGCTGTTGAACTTTCTGCAAAAGAACGGAATCCCATATTCAGCCTTTCGCTCGGCGATTCCGGGCACTGCAACTGGTCCACACATTCACATCGGCAACCCATCTCACCGTTATTGAGTCAAGCAACAATGAAATCTTTCGTCGTCTACTTAATCATTCTGCTGTTACCCACCACCATCAAAAGTTCTCAAATGAATACAAGCAATGCTCTTACTGAGAAACAGGCATCACACTTTGCCGCGCTCGCGTTGAAATGTGTGAGCAGGGAGTTTCCGAACAAGCCCGAGCACGTCATCAACAATGCGACCGAGGTTAGCAGTCCGAAAGTTTTGCATCCGGCTTTTTACGGTTGTTACGACTGGCACTCATCCGTTCACGGCCACTGGATGCTCGTGCGTCTATTGAAGACGTTTCCAAACCTGCCGGAGTCTGCACAGATCCGCTCAGCACTCGATGCAAACCTGACTGCGGAAAACATCCAGGCTGAAGTCGCATACATAAAGCAGCCGAACCGGCAATCGTTCGAGCGGACGTACGGTTGGGCCTGGGCCTTGAAGCTCGCGGAGGAGCTCCATTCGTGGAACGATCCTGATGGAAAGAAGTGGTCCACAAATCTCGAGCCGCTCGCCGCGACGCTGGCGAAGTCGTACCTCACTTTTCTTCCGAAGCAAACCTATCCAATCAGGACGGGCGTGCATCCAAACACCGCATTCGGACTGGCCTTCGCGCTCGACTATGCCAAAGCAGTCGGCAATCGCGAGCTGGAAGCATTGCTGGACGAGCGCAGCCGGAGTTATTTCGCAAGCGATACAAATTATCCAGGTGGTTGGGAGCCCGGCGGTGAGGATTTCTTCTCGGCCGCGCTCATTGAAGCCGATTTGATGCGGCGCGTCATGAAGCCGGGCGAGTTTGCCACGTGGTTTCACCGCTTCCTGCCAGACGTCGCAAAAGGTGGACCATCGGCGCTGCTACAGCCGGCGATTGTTACCGATCGAAGTGATCCCAAGCTCGTGCATCTTGACGGCTTGAATCTCAGCCGCGCGTGGTGCATGCGAAGTATCGCCGAAGCGCTGCCGGCGAGTGACCCGGCGCGGAAGATCCTGTCGGCCGCCGCCGAGAAGCACGCTTCAGCGGCACTGGCCCACGTCGCGAGTGGCGACTACGCCGGTGAACACTGGCTCGCCTCCTTCGCGATCTATTTGTTATCAAGCAATTAGCCGCAAAAAGGCACAAAAGGCACAAAATTGATTATTGAATGGACCGCTCAAATGAGTAAGCGACAAATCTGTTTTGTGCTTTTTGAGCCTTTTTGCGGCTGGATCTGATTTGTGCCTTTTTGTGGCGCAAGTCTTCCTCAATTTCGACGTTCAATTACCGCCATGAAGACGATACTCCTATCCATTTCCGCCTTTGCTTTCCTGCTCTTCAACGCCATTGCGCAACAACCCGACTACCCGCAGTTGAAAAACGAAGCGGAAGCCCAGTACGCGCAAGGCTCCTACGCTCGCGCCAACGAGATCTATTCGCGAGTCGACAAGACCAAACTGAGTCCGGCTGAATTACGTTGGGTCGAGTTTCGCCTCGCTGATACTTCCTGGCGTTCGCAGGCAGCCACACAAACCTCCGACACGACGCCTTACGAGCGGGCGCAAAAACAACTCGAAGAGCTAATTCGCGTTGCCGACAAGGAGACTGACCGCGATCTCGTCTGGGCCGAAGCTCACGAATCACTTGGCGAGCTCTTCTGGTCGCGTCGTGGCCAGTTGAACTGGGGAGTCGCCTGGCCGCACTTCCAACAAGCGCTCGACTGGTGGGCCGGACAGCGTGACATCGATCGCGCACGTGACCGTTATCTAAAGATTGTTTTCAAAGCAGCACAGCCGGCGTATCCGGACGAGTATTACTTTTACACTTACTACGGCAACTACATTCCTCTCGACGTCCTCGAAAACGCACTCAAGATCAGCACAACGGCAAACGACACGTCGCATTTGAATTTTCTGATCGCGATGACCATGCGTTTCGTTGGCGGTAATTATGACGCGCGCCATCGTGTGCCCGATCAATTCGAGGACGCACTCAAGGCAGGCAAGAAGTCGGACTGGTACGACGATGCGCTCTTTTACTATGCCGAGTGGATGAACAGCTACGGGACCATTCGCCCGCTTGAAGACGGACAGTTGCAGGAGCAGCCCGACTACGTCAAAGCATTGGAGCTGTATCGTCGTCTGGTGAGAGAGTTTTCGAAAGGTGAGACGCGCTACTACGACCAGGCGCAGCAGCAGATCAAAAACATCACTGAGCCTT
>DASUYO010000279.1:0-15177 GCA_036377375.1 Pyrinomonadaceae bacterium | reverse complement strand
CGTTGCCGAAGAAAGAAGAGACCAAAGCCCGACGCATTCAGGTGTCCGGAGGAGAGGCCGGCGCCACGCAGAAGACAATCGAGACAACAGCCGAAACCGGAAAAGCAAAAGAAGCCAGTGGCGGGCGCTAAGGCTTTGATGAATCGGTAAACGCGAGCGGGCTCGTCGCAGTTTGGGATGCGAATGTCGAGCCCGTTCGAGTCTTTTTAGGAGCCACAAAAAGGCACAAAAAACACAAGAATAAGAATTGATAAATAGCTAATTTGAGTAAGCGAAGGGTTCGGGAATTTTAATTACGATGCGTTTAGATAAGTTCACCCTACGGGGACAGGAAGCAATTCAATCGGCTATCGAGCTGGCTGAAAGAAATCAACACCAGCAGGTCGAGCCGGAGCACCTGCTCGTCGCGATGCTCGAGCAACCTGAAGGAATCGTGAGACCGATCCTTGGCAAGCTGGGTGCTAACGTCGCAGTCATTCTCAACGACACGCAAGCGGCCGTGGCGCGTTTTCCACGTGTACAAGGTGGGCAACAGTATTTCAGCAATCGTCTGAGCCAGATCTTTACTGCGTCGCAGAAGCAAGCGGACCAGATGCAGGACGAGTTTATTTCGACTGAGCATCTGCTGCTCGCCATCGCTGAAGAGAAAGACGGCGACGCTGGAAAGATCCTTCGCCAGCACGGTGTGATAAGAGAAGATCTGTTCAAGGTGATCGAGCAGATGCGAGGCGGCTCGCGAATCACCGATCAGAACGCCGAACAGAACTACCAGGCGCTCTCAAAATACGCGCGTGACCTGACCGAGCAGGCACGAAAGGGAAAACTCGATCCAGTCATTGGCCGCGATGATGAGATTCGACGCACCATTCAAGTTCTCTCGCGCAGAACCAAGAACAATCCTGTTTTGATCGGCGAGCCTGGCGTTGGCAAGACGGCCATCGTCGAAGGCCTGGCGCAACGAATTGTCTCCGGCGATGTGCCGGAAACTCTGCGCAACAAGCGCCTGGTCGCACTCGACCTGGGCTCGATGCTTGCGGGCGCGAAGTATCGCGGCGAGTTTGAAGATCGTCTGAAGGCGGTTTTGAAAGAAATCGAGAATGCGCAGGGCCAGATTGTTCTCTTCATTGACGAGCTGCACACGCTCGTCGGCGCAGGCGCGGCTGAAGGCGCAATCGATGCTTCGAACATGTTGAAGCCCGCGCTGGCTCGTGGTGAGCTTCGCTGCGTGGGCGCGACGACGCTGAGCGAATACCAGAAACACATCGAGAAAGATGCGGCGCTCGAACGTCGTTTCCAGCAAGTCTATGTCGGCGAGCCGTCGGTTGAAGATACAATCGCCATTCTTCGTGGCTTGAAAGAACGCTACGAAGTTCATCATGGTGTTCGTATAAAAGACTCTGCAATCGTCGCCGCAGCTACACTCTCGAACCGTTACATCACAGATCGTTTCCTGCCTGACAAGGCAATCGACTTGATCGACGAAGCAGCATCGCGGCTTCGCATCGAGATCGATTCCCTGCCGCAGGAAATTGATCAGTTGGAGCGAGAGATCATCCAGCTCGAGATCGAGCGGCAGGCGTTGCAACGTGAAGAAGATGAGAAGTCGAAAGCGCGTTTGACGGAGATCGAAAAACGCATCGCAGATTTGCAGGAAACTTCGGCGGGGATGAAGGCGAAGTGGCAGTCAGAAAAAGAAGCGATCGATCACATCCGTAAAGCCAAAGCCGAGCTCGAGCAACTTCGCTTCCAGCTCGATCAGGCTCGCAATGCCGGCGAGTTAGCGCGCGCTTCTGAGATTCAGTACGGCAAGATTCCTGAGTTGGAGCGACAGCTGAAAATCGAGCAGGACAAGCTCAGCGAGTTCCAACAGGACGGCGTGATGCTCAAGGAAGAAGTTGACGAAGAGGACGTCGCCGAAGTTGTTGCCAAGTGGACCGGCATTCCGGTTTCACGAATGCTCGAAGGCGAGATGCAGAAATTGGTGACGATGGAAACTCGCCTGGGCGATCGCGTCATTGGACAGGAAGAAGCACTCGCCGCAGTCGCAAACGCGGTCAGGCGTGCACGCGCGGGCTTGCAGGATCCGAATCGTCCGATCGGCTCGTTTATATTCCTTGGTCCAACTGGCGTTGGTAAGACTGAGACTGCTCGCGCGCTTGCGGAGTTTCTGTTTGACGACGAGCGAGCGATGATTCGTCTCGACATGTCAGAGTACATGGAGAAGCACGCTGTCGCGCGCATGATCGGCGCTCCTCCGGGATACATCGGTTATGACGAAGGTGGACAGCTCACGGAAGCGGTTCGCCGGCGACCTTATTCAGTGGTTCTCTTTGACGAGATCGAGAAGGCGCATCCCGATGTTTTCAACGTGCTGCTTCAGATTCTCGATGACGGCAGGCTGACCGATTCGAAAGGTCGAACGGTCGATTTCAAGAACACCGTTTTGATCATGACTTCGAATCTTGGCTCTCGTGAGATCCAGGCTGCTGAAGGCGATGAGAAGCAGGTGCGCGAAGCCGTCACTCAGGAACTGCGGCTGCACTTCAAACCGGAGTTTCTGAATCGTATCGACGATGTGGTCGTATTCCACCAACTATCGCGCGAACAGATCGGCAAGATCATCGACGTCCAATTGGAACGCTTGAGATCGATGCTGAGCGATCGAAACGTCGCGCTCATACTCGAACCTTCGGCAAAAGAACTCCTGATGCGCGAAGGTTACGATCCGACGTATGGTGCTCGACCGCTGAAACGTGCAATTCAGTCACTGATTCAAAACCCGCTGGCAGTAAAACTACTGCAAGGAGAAATCCTGCCCGGACAAACGGTGAGAGTTTCAGCGAATGGCGACGCAATGGAGTTTAAGACTGACGCGGCGTTTGCGACCGCTTAATTGGAGATTTGAACGATGTCACAACAGTGGAATCCACTTCAGGATTTGATGGTGTTGCAGGATCGAATGAACAGGCTCTTTGAAGACGCCACCCAACGGCGCAGCCAGGCAGACACGGGAGCCGGAGATGAGTTTGAGCGGGCCGACTGGACACCTGCTGCGGATATCTACGAAACCAATTCCGGCTACTTGATTGCGATCGACTTGCCTGGCATCGAGCGTGAGTCACTCGAGATCGATGTCGATGATAACCGGTTGATCGTTAAGGGAACGCGCACGATTGCTGAGTCGAAGCAACACCGCATGGAAAGGCCGAGAGGTAAATTCCTGCGTACGTTCAGTGTTCCTGCTTCAGTGGACCAGGGCAAGATCGCGGCCGAGTACCAAGATGGTGTTTTGCAACTCAGTTTGCCGAAACGCAGTGAGCAGAAACCGAAGAAGATCGATATTAAGATCAGTTAGGGATAGATTATGGATAGAGAAGCGAACGAGCTGAGGGTTACGGATCGTCGTCGAGTTTACCTCGATGACGAAGGAAGTGAGCGTGTAAACGTGGAGACGCCTGAACAGCCAAGCCTCAAGCCGACGTACGTTGAGGAGCTGGAGGCGCGAACGAAGGCTGCGGAAAAGCAGGTGCAGGAAGTTCAAGCCCGTTTCGAACAGTTGCGCCAGCAGCTCCAGCGCGAAACCGATGAGACGAGACAACGTTTGAATCGTTCGGCTGATGAGCGTGCGGCGGGCGAGAAGGCAAAGTTTATCGCATCGTTACTTCCCGTCCTGGACAACTTGAACAGAGCGATCGAGTCAGCGTCAGAAGACACGCCTCGCGATTCGATTCTGGAAGGCATTCGCAGTATCGTCGCCAGTTTTGAATCAGCATTGACGAGCGCGGGCGTTGAGCCGATTCAGTCTGTCGGCGAACCATTCGATCCCGAGCTGCACGAAGCTGTCGATACCCAAGAAACAACCGGAGAGATGGACGGAAGAGTAGTCGAAGAATATAGTCGCGGTTTCCGAATGGGAGATCGCTTGCTGCGTCCCGCACGAGTGAAAGTTGGACGCGTATCCGAGCAGGCAAGACAAGCTACAGAAAATTAATGAGGAGACACTAGAGTGCCGGCAAAAGAGTTGAAGTTTAGAGAAGAAGCGCGTAATGCGATGCTTCAGGGCGTCGATACGCTTGCGAACGCAGTACGCGTGACGTTGGGACCAAGGGGCCGCAACGTTGTTCTGAGTAAGAAATTTGGCTCGCCCGTGATTACGAAAGACGGCGTGACTGTGGCCAAAGAGATCGAGCTCAAGAACAAGTATGAAAATATGGGCGCGCAGATGGTTCGCGAAGTCGCCGTCAAGACTAACGACAAGGCCGGCGACGGCACCACTACCGCGACAGTTCTCGCGCAGGCAATCTTTCGTGAAGGCGTAAAGAACGTCACTGCTGGTGCAAATCCAATGTCGTTGCAGCGCGGTATCCAGTTGGCGACAGAGCAGGTGGTCGCAGAGCTGGAACGCATGTCGAAGAAGATCAAAAGCAAGGAAGAGCTGACCAACGTCGCAACAGTCTCAGCTAACAACGATCCCCATATCGGACAATTGATTTCCGAAGCGATGGACAAAGTTGGCAAAGACGGTGTTGTCACAGTCGAAGAATCCAAGACGCTGCAAACCGAGCTCGAGATCGTCGAAGGAATGCAGTTCGACCGCGGCTACTCGTCGCCATACTTCGTGACGAATCCCGATCGCATGGAAGCAATTCTCGACGAGCCCTACATTCTGCTCTATGACAAGAAGATCGCCGCGATGCGCGACTTGCTTCCGCTGCTTGAACAAACAGCAGGAGCGGGACGGGCTCTGCTCCTCATTGCTGAAGACATCGAAGGCGATGCACTCGCAACCCTGGTCGTGAATCGATTACGTGGAACAATCAAAGTGTGTGCAGTGAAAGCACCGGCATTTGGCGATCGACGCAAAGCGATCCTGGAGGACCTTGCGATCCTGACCGGCGGGAAAGTTATTAGTGAAGATCTCGGTATCAAATTGGAGAACGTAACGCTCGAGGATCTCGGAACGGCAAAACGCGTTATCGTCGACAAAGAAAATACGACAATCGTCGAGGGTGGCGGCGACAGCAAAGCCATTCAGGGACGCGTGGCGACTATTCGCAAGCAGATTGAAGAGACCACGTCTGATTACGATCGTGAAAAGCTTCAGGAGCGACTGGCAAAGCTCGCGGGTGGTGTGGCTGTCGTTAAAGTCGGCGCGCCGACAGAAACGGCGATGAAAGAGATCAAGATGCGTGTTGAAGACGCATTGAATGCGACGAAAGCTGCGGCCCAGGAAGGCATCGTCGTGGGAGGTGGCGTCGCGCTGCTGCGCGCCGCGAAAGTTCTGGATAATCATGACTCTGACGATCCGGACATTCGCACAGGTGTGAAAATCGTGCAGCGGGCACTTCAGGAGCCGATCCGCCGTATCGCGGAAAATGCCGGAATTGAAGGAGCCGTGGTTGTCGGAGAAGTGCAACAGTTGAAGGGGAATAAAGGTTTCAATGCCGTCACCCGTAATTTCGAAGACCTCGTCGCAGCGGGAATTATCGATCCAACCAAAGTCGTGCGCACGGCGTTACAGAATGCAGCGTCTATCTCAGGATTGTTGCTGACCACTGACGCCGCTGTCACCGAGTTGCCTGAGAAGAAGAAAGCGGGACCGCCAATGCCGGGCGGCGACGACTACGATTACTAGGCACAAAAGGTGCAAATCTTTTCATTAATCATTTTGCGGATTTTGTGCTTCTTTGTGGCGAGAACGGCAGCAAATTTGCAGGAGTGGCTGCGCCAGGATTGTTATTGCATTGAAACGCAACGGCGCTTATGCTGGCGACATCCAAGTGCAGCAACTTGGATTGGGCCGAGTTGTTTGAAAGTCGAGTAGTATCGTCGCATGAAATGCTGATCGAATAGGATGCGGCGGTCGTAAAAGAGATATGGTTGACTTAGGTTCATACAAAGACAAATTCGGCGACAGTGGCCAGCGCATTCTTGAGCATGCGTTGAATGAGTCGCGTCGTCGTGACCAGAATTTTGTATCGGTGGAGCATATCCTTCAGGCTCTTACAATTGAAGAGCCGGATATGTTCAACGCTGCCATGCGCGAGCTATCGCTTGACCCTATCGTGGTCAAGATGGCGATTGAAAAACGTCTCACCGGCAGCCGGCAGCAACACGTCGGAAAAGGATTTCGCATCGGCCCTGACACGACTGACCTGTTCAAGCGAGCGATGGAGCGAGCGAGAACACAGGGACGCAAGGTGATTGAAGCAACAGACATCTTCGATGCATTGAGCACTCACGATGGTCTGTTCGTTGACGTACTTAGAAACATGGGCGCAAGTCCTGAAGCTATTCAGGAAAACGTACGCGTCCAGGTGCAAAAACGAGAGCAGGAAGAGGAACAAAACAGAAAGAAGTTTGAACTTCCACCATATCTGAAACACTTCGGAGTTTCACTCAATAGGCTTGCTCGGGCCGACAAGATTCCACCCACCATCGGTCGAGAAAAAGAGATTCAACAGATCATCGAGATCCTGTGCCATCGCGAGCGTGCGAATTCACCCATGCTCGTCGGCGAGCCGGGTGTCGGTAAGACTGCGGTGATCGAAGGATTGGCGCGCTTGATCGAACTGGACCCGGAAAAGGTTCCGGCACGTCTGCGTGCGTCTCACATCGTTCAATTGCAGATGGGCGGCATCGTGGCAGGAACGATGCTGCGCGGCATGTTTGAAGAACGCATCAAGGGGATCATCGACGAAGTCAAAGAACGCGATAACCTGATTCTCTTCATCGACGAAGCGCACACGATCATCGGAGCGGGCGCAGCGCTCGGCACGTCTTCCGACGCTGCCAACATGTTCAAATCAGCGTTGGCACGCGGCGAGATGCGCATTATCGGCGCGACCACGTTGTCAGAGTACAAAGAGTACATCTCCGAGGACGAAGCACTAGCGCGTCGCTTCCGTTTAGTTAAAGTTGTCGAGCCGTCGATTAACGAGACGAGAGAGATCCTGCTCGGACTTCGCCCGCGACTCGAGAAAAACTATTCAGTCAAGATTTCCGACGACGCCATCAACACAGCATTGGAGATGGCGCCGAAGTACATTCGCAACCTGCATCTTCCAGACAAAGCCATTGGATGGCTCGATACTGCGGCCGTAAAGGTCGAAATCAACGAGCCGCAGAAGATGGTCGTCCGGCCGGAACACGTGATCGAGGTGATCTCACAGGAGTCGCGAATTCCGCGCGACATGATCTTCCGCGACACGAGCGATCGCTTTGCGATGACTGAAGCGATGTTGGGTCGTCGTGTGATCGGGCAGAAAGAAGCAATCAGAGCAGTTGCGCAGCGTTTGCGATTGAACAAGGGCCCGCTGAAAGAGTCGCATTACAAACCCGACGGTGTGCTGCTGTTTCTTGGTCCAACGGGCGTCGGTAAAACTGAGTTGGCTAAGGCTGTCGCCGAGTTCATGTTTGGTGATGAAGAGAAGATGGTTCGCATCGACATGTCGGAGTACAGCGATGGCACAGTCAGCATCGAAAAGCTGATCGGTATGCCGCGTGGAATCGTCGGCTCGGAGCGCGGTGGCATTCTCACCGAGCAACTGCGTGAAAACCCGTACACCGTTTTGCTGCTCGACGAAGTTGAGAAAGCGTCGCCTTACCTCATGAACCTGTTCCTACAGGCTTTCGATGAAGGTTGGTTGACGGATGGACGCGGCAAGAAGGTTTACCTTTCGGACGCGATCATCATCATGACTTCGAATCTCGGTTCGGAGAACTTCAAGAAGTTTGAGAAACCATTTGGCTTTGGCACCAAAACGGCGTCTGACTTCCGCGCCGTGAAGAATGAAGTGATGAAGGCTTCGGAGCAGCGTTTCTCACCGGAGTTTCGTAACCGCATCGATGAGATCGTCGTGTTCTCGCCATTGACAATGGATGAAGTTCGACAGATCGCAAAGCTGTATCTGGAAAAACTTCGGCGGCAGATGGAACGTCAGGGCAAACTGGTTGAAGTAACTGAGACGGCTGTGAACCTGATGACGGAAAAAGGTTTCAACACCGCATACGGTGCACGTTTCCTGAAGCGACACATCGATGAGAAGGTGAAACTTCCGATCACCGGTTTGTGGAAGACGTCTTCACGGTTCCGCGTTGATGTGGAGAATGGCGAGGTTGTCGTGAAGCCAGCTGACGGTACCAAGCCCGAGTTCAATTGAGATAGGATGATTTTTCTCTTAGTTCTCTCACTGCTTTTTACGCAGACCCCTGCCTCGGTCTCGGTCGATAAGAAATCACAGGAGATCATCGATCGCGCCGTCGAAACACTCGGCGGTGAAAAGTATCTGAATGTCCAAACCGTCATCGGCAAGGGCTTCTACACCACTTATCGTGACGGCATTTCACAAATCCCCGCTCGCTTCCTCGACTACATTGCTTTTCCCGATCGCGAGCGCACCGAATTTACCGGTGCAGGCATTCGCACCATTCAGACAAACGTTGCCGATACCGGCTGGATGTTTGACGGAGCAGTAAAGAAGATTTCAGATCAAACACCCGCACAGGTCGAGGAGTTCAAGCGTGGGCTGCGCACTGGTCTTGAATATCTGTTGCGCGGCTACTGGAAAAAGGAAGGCGGCAAGATCACTTACGTCGGTCGTCGCGAAGCTGGAGTGGGTAAGCGCAACGAAACAATTCGGCTTACTTTCCCGGATGATTTCTGGATTGAATATGAGTTCGGGGCCAAAGATTTTTATCCCGCGAAGATCATTTACAAACGAGAGCGAAAAGATCCGGACACGGGCGACATGGTCCAGGCGAACGAAGAAGATCAACTGCTCAAATTCATCACCATTGACGGCATCACCGCACCCTGGGTGATCGATCATTATACGAACGGCAAGCAAACGAGCCGGATCAATTACGAGTCAGTGCAGTACAACCAGCGCTTTGTAGATAATCTGTTCACGAAGCCTGATAACGTGAAGGCGATTAAATAGCTAACCCACCATCTACCTGAATTACCTGCCCTGTGATGTAACGAGCGTCGTCTGAAAGAAGAAAAGCCGCGATGCGTGCCACTTCATCCGGCTCCGCAAATCGCCCGAGCGGAATCTGTTCGCGAATCTTTGCCTGGTAAGCTTCGTCCAACTTCCCCGCCATGTCAGTGGCCACCATGCCGAGTGCGAGTGCATTGACGGTGACTTTCCGGCTCGCAACTTCTTTTGCCAGCGCTTTCGTCAGTCCAACCATTCCAGCCTTCGAAGCAGAATAGTTTGATTGTCCCGGCATTCCGATTTCACCACTAATCGACGAGATGTTGAGGATGGAGCCGCCCGTCTCCTGTCGCAGCATTGTTCGTAGTACTGCTTTAGCGAAATTCCATGAGCCTTTCAGGTTAGTGTTGAGCACTTCGTCCCAATCGTCTTCTTTCATGCGCAGGATGAGATTGTCGCGCGTGATGCCGGCGTTGTTGACGAGGAAGTCGATGCGTCCGAAAGCATCTTTGACCTGCTGGACCATCGCGGCCGCGGCTTCAGTACTGGCTACGTCGCATTGCACCGACAAGCTGCGCACTCCTAACCCTTCCAACTCCGCTTTCAAACTCTCAGCCGCTTCCGCGCTCTTCGCGTAGTTGAAAGCAACATCAGCGCCGCGTCTTCCGAGCTCGAGCGCGATGGCCCTTCCGATGCCGCGCGTTCCCCCGGTAACGATGGCCGCGCGGCCAGCAAATTGTTTTTGATCCGACATGAGCCTCTAAATAACACATAGCCGCAAAAAAGCACAAAAGGCACAAAAAAGATTTACTAGAACTTTTGTGCTTTTTGTGCTTTTTTGCGGTTTATACGATACTCAACCAATGCTCGATCTTAATTACGTCAGGGAAAATATTGACAAAGTGCGCGAGGCGCTCAACGCGCGTGGTGCGGACACAACAGCGCTCGACGACTTTACGCGTGCCGACGAAGAGCGACGGCGCGTCATCGCCGAATCCGATCAACTGAATGCACAGCGCAACGCTTCAAGTCGCGAGATCGGCGCCTTGATGAAAGAGGGAAAGAAGGACGAAGCAGAAGCACGTCGTGCTGAAGTAGGCAAGCTAAAAGATCGCATTGCCGAGCTTGACGGCCTGCGCGCGCAAGCGGAAGCGCGTATGCAGGAGCTGCTCTCGACTCTGCCAAACATTCCGCATGCATCCGTGCCCGTTGGTGAAGACGAGTCTGCGAACGCTGAGGTGCGTCGCTGGGGCAAGGCACCGGAGTTTTCTTTCGAACCTAAGGACCACGTTGATTTGGGCAACGCGCTCGGCATTCTCGACCTCGAGCGAGCAACAAAGATCGCCTCGTCGCGTTTCGCGATCCTCAACGGCGCGGGTGCGCGGCTCGAACGGGCGTTGATTAACTTCATGCTTGACGTTCAGACGCGTGAGCATGGTTATCTCGAAACACTGCCGCCATTCATCGTCAATCGCGCGGCACTTTTTGGAACGGCGCAGCTGCCGAAGTTTGAAGCAGATCTTTTTAAACTGGAAGATGAGCGACAGCTTTATCTGATCCCGACGGCGGAGGTTCCAGTCACGAATTACCACCGCGAAGAAATACTCGATGCGTCGCAACTGCCGATGAAATGGGCGGCGTACACGCCATGCTTTCGCTCAGAGGCCGGAAGCTACGGTCGCGACACGCGGGGCGTGATCAGGCAACATCAGTTTGAGAAAGTCGAGCTGGTGAAATATTCATTGCCGGAAAACTCTTACGAGGAGCTCGAGTCACTCACGCGTGATGCGGAGACGATCCTGCAAAAGCTGGGACTGCATTATCGTGTCGTAACACTTTCGACTGGCGATCTTGGATTTGGATCGGCGAAGACTTACGACATTGAAGTCTGGTTGCCGTCACAGAATACGTTTCGTGAGATCTCGTCGTGTTCGAATTATGAGGCGTTTCAGGCGCGGCGTGCGCAGATCCGTTTTCGCAGGGCAGGCGGTGCGAAGCCGGAGTTTGTGCACACGCTCAATGGCTCCGGCCTCGCGATTGGCCGCACGTGGATCGCGATTTTGGAGAATTATCAGCAGGAAGATGGATCGGTGATCGTACCTGAGATTCTGCAGCCGTACATAGATATGGATGTTATAAAAGCCATCCACAGATTACACTGATTCTGTGTAATCTGTGGATGGATTGTTAATCTCTTACTTCACGCGGATATCAAACGGCATCACGAGCATCGACTCTCCATTCTTCATCCGTTCCATCAGCGCCATGTAACGCAACGCTCGTCGCGCATCTTCCGGCAGCGCCGCAAATACCGCGCGCTGCTGTTGGATTTGCGTGTTTGAATTATCACCGCCACTGAACAACTCCTGAAGGAACGTTGTCGGATACGGCAGAATCACGCGCTCGACGCCTTTGTCCGCGGGAATCTTGGCGAGCTGCTTCGCAACCTCGATGGCTTTATCCAATCCACCAAACTCATCCACCAATCCCTTGTCCCTCGCCTGTGATCCAGTCCATACGCGTCCCTGGCCCACCGAATCGACGTATTGCGGATCCTTCTTGCGACCCTTCGCTACCTTTGGCACGAAGTCCTGGTAGTAAGTCGTCTGGATCCACTCTACAAATTTCGCGCGCTCGTCGTCGGAAAACTTCTCCGTCTCGCGAAACATTCCCGCATTCTTCCCACGCAGCACATATTCATTCGAGATGCCCAGCCAGTCGTAAAACCCGCGTAGCACAGGCTTCCCGGCAACGACACCAATCGAACCCGTAATCGTCGAAGGCTGCGCAATAATCTTTGCCGCACTCGCCGAGATGTAATAACCACCCGAAGCTGCGACGTCGCTCATTGAAACCACCACCGGTTTCTTTTGATTAGCGGCTTCGACTGCATGCCAGATGATGTCGGATGCGAGGCCGGAACCGCCGGGACTATCCACGCGCAATACGATCGCCTTGAGCGACTTGTCGGCAGCCGCATCGTTCAAAGCCTTCGCAACTGTCTCTGATCCGATCGACTGTTCGCCTGAAGGACTGTTTTGTGAGCTGCCTGAACCAATCTCACCGCTGGCATAAATCACCGCGATGCGTTCGCCCTTGTTCAATCCGAGCGATTCGGGTGAGACGTCTCTGTAATCGGTCGCCTTGATGGGTGTGAACGTATCAGTGTCCTTGTAGCCCAGCGTCTTCTTAAACTGCTTATCAACGTCGTCTCTATACATTGCGTCGTCGATGAGGCCGACTTCCTTCGCCTTCGCCGCGTTGTAAGGAGCGTTGTCGATCAGTGCACGAACTTCATCCGGCGTCTTGTGACGCGCCTGCGCGATCGAGTTCACATAACGATCGAAGAGATCAGTCAACAGACTATCGATGTACTCGCGATGAGCATCAGTCATCTTCTTCTGCGTGAACATGTCGCCGACTGTTTTGTATTTTCCGATCTGGTAGATGTCAGGATAGATGCCAAGCTTGTCGAGTGAGCCGCGGAAGAACATCACGTCGGCGGCGAGTCCGTTAATGAACAACTCGCCCGGAGGCGGAACGATGATCTTGTCGCACGCGGTGGCGATGTAATACTCCTTGTTCAGTCCAAACTCGACGTATGCGTAGACAGGCTTGCCCGACGTACGGAAATCAGTGATCGCGTCGCGAAGCTCTTCAGCTTTACCCCAACCAAGGCCTGACACGTTGACGTCGAGAATGATGGCCTTGATGCGCTTGTCGACCTTTGCTTTTTTGAACTGCATCACCAGGCCCGTGAGCGATTGGTCTGGTCCACCAAAGAATTTTTTGAAAGGGTCATCGGGAGTGTAATCCGGCAGCGGGCCGGCGACGCGCAGCGTGAGTACGCTGTTGTCGCGGATGGACGGCTCGCCTTTGCGGAACGCAGCCCAGATCAGTCCGACTCCAATGAGACAAACCAGGATAAATGCTCCAAGAATTCCGAATATGATTAAAAGTACTTTTCGTGTTGCTGACATTTTTGCATCCTCATTGTGAGTACGTAGTGGGTCTGGAAAAGGTTTTTCGCCACGGATTTACACGGATTTTATGCGGATCTGACTATCCAGCCGCCGCCGATAACTGCGTCACCACGGTAGAAGACTGACGCCTGGCCAGGCGTGATCGCGCGCTGCGGCTCGTCGAAGACGATACGAGCGCCATTGTTGTCCAGCGGAGTGATCGTCGCGGGTGCTGCTGTGTGACGATAACGCACGCGCACGTCCGCGCGCACGGCTTCTTTTGGATCGTCGAAAGCGATCCAGTTAACGCGAGCGACAGTGAACTCGCGACTCAACAACTCTTCAGATGGACCAGCAGTGACGCGATTGTTACCGGCGTCGATCGATATCACGTACAGCGCGCGCTCGTTTGCGATTCCCATCCCGCGTCGCTGCCCGATCGTGTAACGATGAATGCCTTCGTGATGGCCAAGAACGCGGCCACTCGTGTCGACAATCTCGCCGGCGCCGGGTAGTCGCTCGGTCGCGTTTTCTGCTTCGAGATAACGATCGATAAAGCCTGCGTAATCACCGTCAGGTACGAAGCAGATCTCCTGCGACTCCTTCTTCTCCGCCACGCCGATCAAGTTGTGCTGGCGTGCGGCATCACGTGCTTCTGGTTTCGACATTTCGCCGAGCGGAAACAGCGCGCGCGATAATTGGGCCTGCGTCAGCTCCCACAGAAAATACGACTGATCCTTCTGCTCGTTCTTTCCGCGCAGCAGTTTGTAGCGATTGCTCGCCGGATCATATTCAACGCGGGCGTAATGGCCCGTCGCGACTTTCTCGCAACCGAGACTGAGCGCGAGCCTGTCAAGTGAAGCAAACTTCAAACGACTGTTACACGACACGCACGGGATCGGCGTTTCGCCTTCGAGATAACTGGAGACGAACGGCTGAATCACGTCGCGCTCGAAATCGCGTTCCAGGTTCAGCACGTAAAAAGGAAAGTCGAGCTCTTCTGCGACTCGACGCGCATCGTAAACATCGTCGAGCGAGCAGCAACGCGACGGCAACGGATCGCCGTTTTCGTCGACATTGATCCCGCGACGCTGATCCCAAAGCTGCATCGTGAAGCCGACGAGCTCGTGCCCCTCATCTTTAAGAATTGCGGCAGCTGCGGAAGAATCCACGCCACCACTCATTGCCACTGCGATCTTCATAGTAATACCGGTCATACCTCCGCTTTGGTGGGCTTCCCACCGAATGTTAAGATGCCGCAAACATGGCAGAAAGTGCAATTCAAGACTATCGCGTTGCTGTTGAGCCCTACTACCTGCCCGTCGGCCGGGAGGTGGAACTGTTTGAGGCGGCTCACTCTGCGCGGCTTCCAGTCATTCTCAAAGGGCCGACTGGCTGCGGCAAGACGCGCTTCGTCGAGCACATGGCGTGGCGTCTCGAACGTCCGCTGATCACGGTTGCGTGTCATGAAGACTTGTCATCGACTGACCTGGTTGGGCGTTTCCTTCTCGAAGGCGAGGAGACGATCTGGCACGACGGTCCGCTGACGTCGGCTGTCCGCAATGGCGCGATCTGTTATCTGGATGAAGTGGTGGAAGCGCGCAAAGATACAGTGGTGATCATTCACCCGTTGACGGACCATCGCCGTCGTTTGCCGATTGAAAAGCTGGGGACGATTGTCGAAGCACCGTCTGATTTCATGCTGGTCGTCTCATACAATCCGGGCTACCAGTCGATCCTGAAAGATCTGAAGCAATCGACCCGGCAACGATTCGTCGCGATCGAGTTTGACTATCCGCCACCGGAGATGGAGGCGGAGATTGTTGCGCGTGAAGGTGGAGTGGATGAAGGTACCGCACGCGATCTGGTTTTGATTGGGCAGAAGGTCCGCAACCTTCGTGGCCACGGTTTGGAAGAAGGTGTCTCAACTCGACTTCTGATCTACGCGGCACAACTCATCGCACTTGGCATTCCTCCAGTCGATGCCGCTGACGTTGCAATGTGCTCTCCTATCACCGATGACCGCGAACTCCAACGCAGCATCAGAGAGATCGTCACAACCGTGATCTAAAATCCGTTTATCGATCCGTGTAATCCGTGGCTAATTTTTGCCACGGATTACACGGATTTACACTGGATGTAATGCCTGAAGACAACGAACATCAATCCGCTGAGCGTCAATCCTTCCTGGAGCTCACTCGAAGCCTGACTGGCCTGCCATTGGACCAGGCAGCGGCGGTGCTCGAGACGAGTGCGTCCATCGCTGCAATATCACT
>DASUYO010000278.1:0-16476 GCA_036377375.1 Pyrinomonadaceae bacterium | reverse complement strand
AGTGACTGCTGCGAAAGCGCGTTGCTAACCATGAGATCCTCACAGAAACTCAAGTACGCATCGATCTTGTTGAGACGATCGGTAACTCCGCTCGTGGGCGATGTTTGCTTAGCCATCGCATCACTGGACCGTGCGAGGAATAGAGCGGCAAATAAGTAGCGATCGATCTGAGGAGCCGAGGTGAACATGTTACGTTCGGCCGTGAAGTCGTTGTAGGTCTGTTCCAGATCTGTAACGAATGAATCGAGCGCAGAAGCCGTCTGCGAACCGGTGCTGTTAGCAGTAAGCGAGCCGGAGCTGGTCAACTGAGACGTCAACTGAGACGTGTTTCCCCTGTTATTGCGAACACTCTTTAGAGCTTTGCTGATCTTCACCGTGACTGGGCTGGACGTAGCCGTGAGTCCCCGGTTGTCACGAGCCCTGGCGGTTACCGCGTAATTGCCCGATGCCATGTTGCTCCACACTGTCGTATACGGTGCGGCGCTCGAGGTGCCGACGAGTTGTGTACCGGCGTAAAAATCGACACCGGTAACAGAACCACCGACGTCGGACGCATTTGCTGTGAGAGTTACGGTGCTACCCAAACTGAATACCGAGTTGTTGTTTGGGCTGGCGATACTAACACTCAGCGTTGCTGGCGTCGGAGTCGGCGTTGGAGTCGGCGTTGGCGTTGGTGTCGGTGTTGGCGTTGGTGTCGGTGTTGGCGTTGGTGTTGATGTTGGTGTTGGTGTTGGTGTTGGCGTTGGCGTCGGTGTGGGAGCTGGTGGTGTCGCTGGTGGCAAGGAGGCGTTCAAGGCCGCAGTCAGTACGTCGATATTGCAACCAGGGTCATTGCCGTCAGTGCCTGCACCTTTGTATGGCGAGTAAGATGCCAAATGATAGTCGCCGTTCCTCCAATCTACGAATCCAACTGCGTCGAGGTTAGTGGGGGCGTAAATAACTACCGGATACATCGATTCAATATTCGAAGGTGCGTTGACTTCCTTTGCGATCACATTGGCGGTAATAACACTGTTGGGAAAGTAATACGCGATTGAGTCATTTCCGATTCCATGACCACTTCCAATGATCCCGTAATCATTGTGCCGCGAAATATTGTTGCGATAGATAAACCCTGTACTGGGTGCGTAGTCCGTTGAGACGACATTGCCAGTATGAAAGGCTGTGTTGTTCTCTATAGTGACGGAATCGGCGCCGTTCGTTATGGTAATAAACACCCCATTGCTACCGAACCTTGGACCATCGACTTGGTACAGGTTATTTGCGATACGTAATCGTCGCAGCCGGACATCGGTGGGCGCGGGTGCCTGATCCGCACCAAGGATGTTCGTTCCGGCCCCCGTGTTTCGAATGATGTTATTTGTAAATTGCACATCCTCGATCAGGGCCCAGGAGCCTGAATCGCTGGGACGGGGCGTAAATTGAATCGCCCATCCCGCTTGAGCGTCCGTCCAATTACCTTCAAAAACATTACCGTCAACTGTTACATTTCGCGCATTCTTTAATTCGAAAAGGTTCTTTACGGACCAGTGAATGCCAGCGTATGAAGGATCGTTGACATACCAGGTAAGCGACTTCCAAACGTAGTTGCGACGAAACTCTATACCGGTGGGTGTAATGTTAGGAATCGAAGCCGGAGATCCGCCCATCATAAAATTCTCCCCGGCACCGCTGAGAGAGTTGTTGATGATGTGATAGTTTCCACCGCCATTCCATCCGCCAATAGCCTGAGAATCGTATCCTTGTCCGTGACATTCGGTGAGCCATGAATTGGTGACATCTGTGTTGGAAGAATTCAGAGCTAAACAACGCTGCATTTCCTGGGTGGGACCCGCATGTAACCATGATTTATCAATCACGAAGTCATGTGGCATTTCCGCTAAGGTATCTTGAGCACTTCCCGACACGCCTAGCTCTATGATCCGAGTTCCCTGACCAGCAGGAGGCATGAGATTGAGACCCAAAAACTTGTAGTGATGCGAACCTGGAGCAGCCGCAAAGACGGGCTCGGTGCTATATGCGGATCTTATGCGAGGCATTAGCGTAGCGACGTCTGCTGTGGGGTTCTTTGAGTAAAAATCTCGAACGGGAATTTCTTCGTAACGCGATGACTTAATAGAGATATAGTCGGAGCCTGCTTTATTTGGAAGGATACAGCTACAGCTGTAATCTGCATCGGCTTGCAGCACAATTGTGTCGCCTGGTTGAGCCGCGTTGATTGCGCTCTGGAGGCTGCCCCCGGCGGGGACGGTTATCGTTGCTGCCCTGGTATTGGATGCGAAAGAAATTGCAGTTAGTAAGACGGACAACCCGATGGAGAATCGAACGAACGTTCTGCCGACCCGAACGCCATGCAACATTGGGGAACCTCCGGGGAACGGGGATTTCCCATTCGTGCGCTGTTACAGATGAATGTCAGATAGAACGACCGGCAGGCAAAGTCCGTCACATTCGGGAAGGAACGTACTGATTAGTTTATTGCGGAAATGCAGGTTGAACGAAGAACCGATAGTGAGCAGCCGGGGCTTGCTGGTAAATCTCGGAATTGCAGCCGATAGCTACAAAACTCGCTTGCGTAGCAAACCTGGAACGCGAGCCTGCGCATACACGATGGGGCGAATCGTTAACGGCTGTCTTCGATCGCCTTCGGCAACCAGACTATCTGGTCAGTTCGTTCCCAGACTCAACGGTTTTGCGTCCCTGCCTCGCGACAGGTTTGCCTTTATCGGAGCAATCACCTTAAAAGAACTTGCCCTCCGCACGAAGGGGAGTCCTCGTATTACACCGGATTGACCATTGTTTGTCAAGATTTAACTTTTCCAGTCATTCTGACGTAGCGCCAAAGGCGCGGAATTTAAAAGCCAGGGGCAAGCGCGAAGCGCGTCGCCACTGGTTGAGGATGAAAGAAATTGACGTTCAGCCCTGAAAGGGGCGAGATATTTTAGCCCTTCAGGCCTTGAACGGATTGCGGTCGCATCCAGGGGCGACGCGCTTCGCGCTTGCCACTGGCTTTCATATTCCGCGCCTTTGGCGCTTTGTCCTAACTTTATCGAGGTTTGCGGGAATAGATAGTGTAGGAGCGGTGATCGTAGATTGGGCTATATTCGTTGGCTAGAAGCCGGAGCGTGTAATCGTAAATTTGCCGATCACGATCTCTGGCGCTGTCGATCGAGTATGCAGATTCAGGGTCGATGACGATGTAATCGAATCTCTTTCCACTGTAGTAGCCGTACAGCGGGTCATTAATCATATTTTCGGGAAAACCAAGACCCAAAGCCACGCCGGGATTCGCAGCTATTGACGATTGAGCAGTCGTGTTCTGTTTCAGAAACTGAGCGACTGGTTGAAAACTGTTTCGGAAGTTGTCTCGTCTGATTCTGTAGCCCAGCCCTGCGATCTCGACTAGCACGATAGCACTCAACCCCAACACAGCGGTTTTCCCTAACAAACCCGGTCTGGCCCAGCACCAGCTAATAAACAAAGCGCACATCGTTAAATAGAACGGCACGATGTGGATCAGGTAGTAATAATTTTTCTGAGAATCAATAATCGTCAACCCGAGAAAGTAAATTGCCGTCATGCCGAGCAAAATCTTGTAATTGGCCGTGCGCCGTATTTCACGAATCAGAACACTTCCCAATATACCAGCCACGTAGAGCACCAAAAACAGGATCTTGATGCGACTGGCGCTCGGATCACGTCGCGCGAATCCGAAGTTGGCAAAGTATCGCTGTGTGAGTTCGAGTTTCAGTCCCGTCAACGGCGAGAACAGTCCAACGAACCTGCTGCCGGTATTCTCGTCACTTCCCATTGACGCGTTCGCGAAAAACTGACTGAAAAAGCTTTGCCGATCCTGAAGAATATATGAGCCCCACGCGACTCCACCGATCGCGTACGGGATCAACGCGATCGCCACGTGCTTGAACTGTAAGCGCTTTCGATCGAAATAAAGTGACAGAAAGAGCAGCCCGAAAAACGGCAGCAGGCCCATCGGGTGCGTGAGCCCACTCAGCACTATCAAACTCTGACTGATCAAAACGGCCCAGGTCAGCGAGCGCTCTCGCAATCGTAAATAGGTCGCAAATCCGGCAAAGCCCAAAGCAGCACTCATCATGTCCATGCGACCGGACGAAGCGCAGACAATGAAAATGTAGTCACAAGAAAGTAGCGCAAGGACAATGAGGGCCAGCGATGTTCGCTTGAACAACGAGCGCACGATGATGAACCACGAGACCAGTGCTACAAGTCCCCAAACTATCGATAGACTGCGCGTGGAAAACACGCCGAAACCAAACACTCGATACCAAAACGACAGCGCGAGCGGCTGCAAAGGCATGATCCAATACGTGTGGCGGTCCATGCCTTTGAAGGGAGTCGCGAAGGTTTCCAACACCGTCGTAGAAAGAGAGCCTTTGGTTAACAAATTGAACGCTGGGTTGGCGAAAAAACCTTCATCAGTTCCCGGTATTTCAGTGAGGGCAGTCCCTACTGTTAGAGCTAAATAAATCGCCAAAATACCGAGACCAATAATTAAATGAGATTTGGGAGTATTGAAGGTCGGGGATGAATTCATCGTTTGTCAGAGTCGAGTTTGGGTAGCTTATCGAGGTTTGCTCCCGCAGTTGTGAAACGGCTTCCTGGCCGGAGCCGGTAATTGCCATGTTCGTAGTCAACGAAACCGACGTCCTGCATGGATTGCGGGAAAAAGTTGCCGGCTGGATAAAGCGACTCAGCGTTCGCCGGTGCATTCACTTCTTTAACCATCACGTTTCCGGTGATGATGCTCCCGGGGAAGTACTTGGCTATCGACGTATTGCCGATTCCTTGGCCGCTCCCAAAAATTCCATACTCGTTATGGCGCGTGATGTTGTTCCGGTAGATAAACCTGGTGTTTGGAGCGTAGTCAGTGCTGATGATATTTCCGGTCTGAATCGCCGTGTTGTGCTCGACCGTCACGTCCTCGGTGCCGTTGATAACCGTTACGAAGACACCGTTACTGCTGAATCTCGGGCCGTCGATCTCGAATAGATTGTTAATGACCTTCACCCGACGCAGGCGAACATCAGTAGGCGCCGGCGGCTCGTCTATGCCGAGCAGGAGTACGCCGGCGCCAACGTTACGAATGATGTTGTTGGAAAAGGTCACGTCTTCGACCACCGCACCGAGTCCTGAATCGCTTGGGCGCGGCGTAAACACGATCGCTCGGCCTGCTTGTGCGTCGGTCCAATTCCCGTCGAAAATATTTCCGTCAACGATTACGTTTCGCGCGTTCTTCAGCTCGAAGAGGTTTTTGACCGACCAAACACCGCGCCAACTGATCGGCTTGACAACGAGATTTCCACGAAACTCGATACCTGAAATCGTTAGGTTTGGAATAGTGGCCGGCGCGCCGCCGAACATGACGTTTTCGCCCGCGCCCTCGAGATAGTTATTGATAATCTTAAATTGACCTGGGCCGTTCCATCCGCATATTGCCTGGGTGTCATAGCCTTTACCGTGAGCGTCGGAGATATATGAATTCGTTATGCTGGTCTCAGCACTGTTGAGCGCTATTCCGCGTTGAACTTCCTGAGTCTTGAAACCGTGAATGTAGCTACGATCGATTATTAAATGATGTGGAGCAGACTCAGCAGTAATTTGTGAGTTCCAGTCTCCAAGTCTAATCAGATCGTAAACTTTTACGTTCGCGTCGGCGGTAGAGAACTCGATTCCTACAAACTTGTAATGATGAGCCCCAGCTTTCGTTTTTACGATGGGTTCGCCATTTGTCGCAGACTGCACCTTTGCAAACAATGCTGACTGCGACGGTGAGACGCGAACGCCCTCCGGCAATTCACTCACGCGCGAAGTTTGAATGGTGATTAAGTCGTTGCCGGACTTCACGGGCAACGTGATAGGACCTGTGTAAACTGCGTCTGCCTCAAGAACGATCGTGTCGCCGGGTCGAGCCTGATCAATTGCGTCCTGGAGATCGCCGTTGCGGTCGAGTTTTAAAATCGTACCGTTTCTCTGTGCCGGCGACACCCGCCGAACTCGCTGCAAAAGCGCAATTCCCGCTCCCGCTACTAAAAGAGCCACGAGCGAAACCGAGAGTACTGATGAATTACGCATCGTGCTTATGTGAGAACAGTCGCATTTTCGCGTTCGAACACATCGTTCACTCTTAAACCCTGCTCGTGCCGCAGCCACGACTCCAATACGAAGATGTACCAGAGCTGATTTGCAGCCCAGCCTTTTTCCGCCGAGGCATTCAATTGGTTGAGCACCGCACGAGAGTTTATCCAGCCAGCCTGATCAGCTATCGACGTCTGCAACAACTCCGTTACAGCGTTTCGCCAACGACCAACAAGCCAGCGGTTAACTGGAATCGTGAAACCACGCTTGCGGCCACGTGCTAATCGCTCGCCGATCTTTTGCGCGGCCAGCGCACGCAGCAATGACTTCAGCCGCCCACCATGAAGACGTAATTCGAACGAAAGACTCGAAGCGTATTCCCAAAGATCCTGGTCCAGAAATGGTGCTCGAGCTTCCAGCGAATGAAACATCGTAGCTCCATCGACTTTAGTCATGTACTCACCCACGAACCTGCCGCCACGATCGTATTCGAGGAACTCGGCCAGAACATTACGGCCGGAGCCGTGTGACCACTCGATGTCTCTTTGCGCCACCGAGACGTCCGACAAACGTTCACCAAGCATTCCGTATTCTCGATACGCAGGCAGCCCATCGTGAGCACAAGCGACCGCACCCAAGCCTCCGGTCGAATAGTTTAGGAATGAACCGACACGCTTGAGTGAACCGGATCGAGGAAGCTTTTCCTGATAGTTGCGCCAGCCGCTCGCCACAAAGCCAGGCAGCGAGCGCGCGAACTTTTGCGCCAGCCATAGGTGTCGATGTTCGGGATAGCCGAGGAAAACGTCGTCGCCACCGTCTCCTGTCAACAGAACTGTAGCAGCGCCCTTTACCGCTTTAGACACGCGCAACATTCCCAACGCTGAAGCACACGCGAAGGGCTCAGCATAGGCGGAGACGAGTTCTGCCATGTTGGGCTCGCTGTCAGAGGTCAGTTCGAGTACCTGGTGACGAATTCCCAAACGCCGCGCGGTGTCCGTTGCATCGGCAGTTTCGTCCGTCGGGTCACCGGGAGTGCCGATGGTGAAAGCGGTCACATCGCCACCAAGATGTTTGATGGCCCAGCAGATCAGGCTTGAATCGATGCCGCCGCTCAAGAGCGCGCCCACGGGAACATCTGCAAACAGACGCTTCTCGACTGCGCTGACGAACAGGCGTTCTATTTCTGCGACTGCTTCGTCAAAAGAGGGTTGTTTGCTGGTGGGTTTAGGCGGCTGCCAGTACGTGCGTGTTTTCAGTTTGCCTTCGGACCATTCGACGATCTCGGCTGCTGCGACTTTGTGCGCGCCGCGGTAGATCGAGCGCTGATCTGTTACGTAACCGAATTCGAGATATTCAGCGAGTGCTAAGTCGTCAATCTCATTGACGAAGCCCGTGGCGCCGAGGGCGCGGACGTTTGACGCGAAGGCGATGTGTCCGTTGTGAGCAGAGTAGACAAGTGGCTTCACGCCGAGACGATCGCGCACCAGAAAGAGCGTGCGTTTACGATCATCCCACAATGCAAACGCGAACATGCCGCGAATTTTGGCGAGGAGCTTGTCGAGTCCCCAGGCGTCGTAGCCATGCACCAGGACTTCTGTGTCCGTGTGACTCTTGAAATGATACCCTTGAGCTTCTAACTCGACTCTGAGATCGCGGAAGTTGTAGATCGCGCCGTTGAATATGATGCCGACGGTCGAATCCGGAGACTTCATCGGCTGGTATCCCGCGTCGCTCAGGTCAAAGATCGCGAGCCGGCGATGCCCGAGCACAGCACCGTTCCACGTTTCCAGTCCTTCGCCGTCAGGCCCTCTGCGAGCGAGAGTCGACAGCATTCGCCGCACGCGCTGCTGCGCTCCCTCACGATCTCCGAATCCTGCTAAACCTGCTATACCGCACATTTATTTACTCGCTACGCTCTTAACCTGCGAAGCAGGCGTAAGAATAAAGCCTGGGGCGCAAGCCCCAGGATCACGGAAGAAAATATTTCGCAGCCCGTGAAAACGGGCCACAGTCCTAAGGTTGCAAGCTTTCGCCCGCTATCGCGGGCTCTGTCGCTAAATACAACTGATTCCTGGGGCTCGCGCCCCAGGCTTTATGCTTTCGCCTGCTTCGCAGGCAGGCTTAAACCAGTTGTGGTTCTCTGCTGAGCATTTTGTCCATGAAATCCTCATACGCTTGCCGGTCCAACGGAAGCTGTACCGCAGTTCGGTGCGCTGAGCTCAATAGCATCGCGTTCGCAAGCTCGACAGCATTTCGTCCTTCATCTCCCGGACACGTTAAAGTTCCATCTCCGTGTACAGCCGAGACAAAGTCTTCATAAAACACACTCAACACGTCGCCCGTAGCGGGAATCTGAATCGTGCGCGTGTCATTTTCGAGATCGCCCATTAACTGATCCGAGTGCGCCGTACGTTCGCGAATGGAGTCACGCAGCCTTGTTATCTGCACCTTTCCATTTTCAATCGCGACGCGACCACGGTCACAGGAGATGACCGTGCGCGAGATCGCGGGCGCCTCGATCGTGCTGATGTGAATGTAGCCGTGTGTCCCGTTCGCGTGATGCATGATCGCACTTGCAGTGTCTTCCACTTCGATGTCATGCAAATTAGTATCACAACGCGCCGTAACTGTTTCCGGCATGCCGCAGAGCCAAGCGTAGCGATCGAGAATGTGTGGTGCCTGATTCAACAGCACACCGCCACCCTCTCCCTTCCACGTCCCGCGCCAGGGACTGCTGCGATAGTAAGTTTCAGACCTCCACGCCGACTCGATCATCGAGCAGCGATATATGTCGCCTAACTCACCACTGTCGAGCAACTGTTTGACATACAAGTACGCCGGCTCAAATCGTTTCTGGTGCACGACGACGAAGAGGCCTTTACTCTCTCTCGCTACTTTCAACACTTCATCGGCCTGGCCCACTGTAACAGTCAGCGGTTTTTCGCAAAGCACGTGTAGCCCGGCTCTGAGCGCATTAATTGCCAACTCTCCGTGTTGCCAGTGTGGCGTGGCGATTACAATCGCATCGACCTCCCCACTGTGAATCAGATCTTCTGCATTATCGAACCATTTGCAGTGCAGATCCGCGGCAACTTGTCGTCCGGTCTTCGGCTGGATATCCGTTACCGCAACGAGGTTCAGAAGCGGGTTGGCAGCAACGGCTCTCGCGTGCTCCTGGCCCATGATGCCGAGACCGATAATTCCAAAACGGATGCGCTCGGCTTTCGCTTTTGCGACCGAGACAGGCACTGTAGTGGACAAATCAGCCGGACGACTGACAACTTCAGACTTGCGTTTCAAACCCTGAGGCTGATAGCGCGTCTGAACTTTGGCAAAGGCTGCCGCCACTTCTCTCATGTCAGCGTCGCTGCCAAGGAAGATCTCATGCGGCAGGAAAAGCATGTTTTTGACTGCTGCATCAGCAACAGGCGTCGGCATGACACGCAAGTATGAAGGATGCTGTTCGCCGATGAGCTGGAGAGCCGGCTGTTGGGCCATCGTGGCTTCATAACCGCGGTTCAGCGGCAATCCCTCAGCCTGAAGCGCGCGGATAAAATCGCCAATGGCTAGACCGTCGCATTCGTCGGCGTGATAACGCAGCACACACATGTGTATGCCATGGCGTTTCACGCCTGGTCCAATACTGAGTGGGGTGACGCAAGAGACTTCTGAGAGGTAGTCACGCAGTCGCTGATAATTCTCTGCACGCCGCTGTTGTTGAACTTCAAACTGCTGTAACCGGTGCAGCAGTATCGCCGCCACATACTCACTGGCGCGCATATTGAAACCAAGCGAATGGTGGCCCCAACGCTGTCCGCCCTGACGAGTGCGGCCAACATTGTGAAAAGAATAGGCGCGCTCGAAGATCTCCGGATCGTTAGTCGTAAAAGCGCCGCCTTCACCCGCCGCGAGGTTCTTCGATGACTGAAAACTGAATCCGGCCGCAGCGCCGATTGATCCCACACGCCCGAGCTCGTGCATCGCTCCATGCGCCTGGGCTGCATCTTCGAGTAGAACCAGTGAATGACGTTTCGCGATGTCGGTGAGCGCCGTCATGTCCGCGGGTTGACCAAACAGGTGTACAGCCATGATCGCGCCTGTCTTGCCGGGGATGATGGCTTCTTCGACGCGTTTGGGATCCACCAGGTAAGTGTCAGGATCGACGTCGACGAGCGTCACGCCAAAGCGTCTGTCAAGAATGGTCGTAGCGCTGGCAATAAAAGACAGGTTCGGAACGATGATCTCGCCGCCGTATTCCATACCATCGTGAGCAGTCGCCGCTGTAACAGCGACGCGAAGTGCGTCAGTGCCATGAGGCAAGAGCAGCCCATAGCGTGCGCCGCAATAGCGAGCCCATTCCTCAGCGAATCGAGTCGCGAGTGGTTGTGGTAAACCTTCGACGCCGGTCAGGAAGATTTTTAAAAACGTCGGACTCAGCTTTGTGGTCCATTCGAACAGCGATGATGACGGATACTTGGGCCACGGACGATAGCGCGTGTCGCGCACGGGCAAGCCGCCCTCTTTCGCTAACTTGCCGGTAAGCCGGCCGGGTCGTCCGGGCAGTGGCGGCAGTGTTTGAATAACACCTTTTGCTGCCAGCTTCGCTGATTTCCGGACTATTTTCTTAAGCTTTGGCATAGTCTCAGTATTTACCTCAATCACACGGGCCGGGTGCGACGCAGGGCCTCAGGCCGTGCTTTTTCGTCAACCAGAAACAAAGGATCTTGTCGCAGCGTCTTAACCATTGTCTCGTGAAGGTCGCAAGCGCTGGGAATAAACAATAACTCACTCAGGCCGAGTTTACGTCTAACCAGCAGGCCCTGGTCCACCAGCCAATCGGCGGTCGCGGCGAAACGACGAGCAATACTCATATCCTGTCGCCACATTTGCACCGATCTAACTTCGCCGTCTTTTTCTTTCGTGCGAAGCGTGACTTGCTCCGGAGCGTACAAGTACGGAACCTGCGCTTCATCTTCAGCAGTATGGAACAGAGTATACGAATCCATCGTCGCACCGAACATCAATACACTCGAATTGCCAACAGCGATTTGATGGTAAGGCGTGCCAACACCGCAGGGAGTTTCAAACGATTCATGGCCCGCGCACAGTCGCTCCGCAACCGGACCGCTACATGCGAAGGAGTGACTCGGGTGCAGACTTCGCACGATGCCTGGCTGTCGCCAATAGTAGTTTGTGATGGTTCCGACGACGCTCTGAGTCGATTGGTAGTCGTAAACTGGCGCGACGCCGGTCGCGTCAGGATAACTCCAGGTGTGAGTCGGCATTGCCAGCGCCGCACGATCTGAGATCCAGGAGCGCAAAGCATTGACGACTGTTGCTGGTCCACCATCAATCGATCCGCAGGCTGAGAGCGAGCTGTGAACGAACAGCAGATCAGACTTGAAGGCGCCGCAGCTCTTCAGTCCTTCGAGGATCTTCGCCTCGTCAAGTCGAACCAGTTTGCGCCTGGCTCTTTTGTAACGTCGAAAGACGCCTTCCGTTATTCTTTTGCTGATATTGCTATTCACTATATTTAACGGCCACAAAAAGGCACAAGAAGCACAAAAGTATTTCTTAATTCACTTTGTGACTTTTGTGCTTTTTGTGACTATGTTTCATGCATGCTGTGCAGCTAACTGGTCCATCATCACGTCTTCCCACGACAGCCCGCCCAGCCATCGCTGTTGCGGTGGCATGTAACCGAGTTTGTCAGGCCGGAAACTAATCTCCTCCGGCACGAAATCGCGGAACGCTTCCCTCAGGATCCACTTGGTCCAACCATTCCTGATCAGCAAGCGATCCGGAAGTTTGAAGACAAACTCGACCAGATTGTGATCGAGAAAAGGCAGCCGCACCTCACGGCTGTGGGCCATGCTGTTGCGATCGGCATACCGAAGTAACTCGACTAATCCCTGTCTCGTCGTGTTCCACCACAGGACTTTGCGCAGACTCGAGACTTTGCTGAACTCACGCGGATAAACCGGATCCGCAGGCTCAACTTGTGGTAAGGCTCCCGTCTCACGCAAACCTTTTTTCAGAATGCGCTTCAGGCTCTGCGGTGTCTTTTGTCTGAGGACTCTGCTGAATCCGCCCGGAATCACTCCATGCAGCGCCTGGCAATCGCGTCGCCATTTGAAGTAGCCCGAAACATCAAACGAATTGAGCAGATCGTCAGTGATTTCGTTGAAATACGAGTGATACCCGGCCAGCATCTCGTCAGCGCCCTGGCCATCCAACAGCACCGTGACACCGTTCTGTTTCGCCAGCCGCATTACACTCCACTGCGCGTACACACTCGTCGATGTGAAAGGTTCCTCCTGATGCCAGAACACATCGCTGAGCTCGTCGAAAAATTTTTCCGCAGTGGGCCACACGTCGTGCCGTTCCACGCGATTCCTGCTGGTGACGAGATCCATCCACTTGCCTTCGTCTCGAGATGGATCGTCGAAACGAGCCGAGAATGTTTTTTGCACGGAAGTCTCTGGTAACAACCGGTTGATGACGCCCACGACCGTGCTTGAATCAAGTCCGCCCGACAAACTTGAACCGACTGGAACATCTGCACGGAGTCGCAGACGGACGGAGTCGATCATCAGCTCGCGAAACTGTTCGACGTAGCGCTCGTCACTCCAGTCGTCGATCTTTACTCGCGGATCGATGTCCCAGTAACGACACTTTTGCAGTTGACCGTCAGCGGTCAATGTCAAACAGTGAGCTTGAGGCAAGCGGAAAACGTTTTCGTAAATCGTCTGCTCACCAGCTTCCACCTGACCGTACTCGGTGAAAAGCGCGAGCGTCTCTTCGTGAATGTCGCGCCCGGCCAGACCTGCGGCCCAAAGCGCTTTGATTTCAGACGCAAATGCAAACAGGCGGTTTGGGACGTAAACATAATGGAACGGCTTCTCGCCAAAACGGTCGCGAGCGATGAAGATCTTCTTCGCAACCGTGTCCCAGATAGCGAGCGCGAACATGCCGTTAAAATGCTCGACACACGACTCGCCCCACTGCTGGTAAGCCGCCAGTATTACTTCCGTGTCCGAGGTAGTCTCAAACTTATGCTGGTGCTGCGACAGCTCGTCGCGCAGCTCCTGGTAGTTGTAAATCTCGCCGTTGAAAATGATCCAAAACTTTCCGTCGTGACTGGACATCGGCTGATGCCCGCCGGGCGAGAGATCCAGAATCGCGAGACGCCGGAATCCAAAAGCAAGATCGAAATTTTCAGATTTGAATCGATCCAGGTGAGGCAGCGTCAGGCGGTGATCAGTGTCATCGCCGGCACACGAGATCGCACGCGTGGCGTGTATATTGACGAGCAGATAGCCTTCGTCATCAGGGCCACGATGCCTGATGGCGTTAGTCGCCTGGTGTAAGCCCGTCAGATCAACTGGCTCGCCGTCTAAATTCCAAATTCCAAAAATTCCGCACATCGCTACTTACCAAACTTGTTCGTACACCGCCGTCACATTCTTCGCAAACATTTCCGGACTAAACCTGTTCACAACCGAGCTTCTCACCGTCTGCGGATCGAAGGAGGCTCGGTCCAAAATGAATTCCGTCATAGCATCGGCTAGCGCCTGCGGCTTGGCAACATCGACCAAAACTCCAGTCTCGTCATTCACGATAAACTCCGGACCGCCACATCGTGTCGAGATAACGGGCTTGCCGCAAGCCATAGCCTCCCCGACAACTACGCCAAAGGTCTCATGCAAACTTGACAAAACAAACACGTCGCAACTTTGCATCTGCTGTCGAACCTGCTCGCGGTTGAGTGCGCCAAGAAACCGGCAGCGCTCAGCCACACCCAAAGACTTCGCCAACTGCTGTAGCTTCTCGCGATCAGGACCGTCACCGCCGATGACGAGCTCGAACGAATTCAATCCTTTCTCGGTAAGAAGATGGACCGCGTTGATTAGGTGTTCGAGCCCTTTTTGTTCTGCAAGTCGTGCTGCCACGAAGAAGCGTTTTCCTGTCGTGTGTGGTTGGCCGTTGGCGTTTGCAGGCACGAAGAAATCAGTTCTCACTGACTCGCCAATCACGTCGATCTTCAGTCCAGGCTGAAAGTCCAGAATTTGTTGAGCCAAACTCGGGCTTATCGCGATTAATCGGTCGACATTATTCAAAGTCTCACGCACGAGTCGACGGCTAAGCTCCGTGCCCAGATGCATCGAGAATGGGCTCGAGTGTTCAGTCAGCACAATCGGAATGCCGTAGCGCTTCGCGACTTTCATCGCCGACCACCCTCCCGGCAGCACGACGTGAGCGTGAATCACGTCAGGAGTGCCCCATTCATTTCTTATCTTCCTGAAACCATTTTCCGCAGCGCGAGCGAAAGTTTGATAATCGATCGACTCGGGACCGTGAGGGATGAGTGGTCGCGCAAACTCGCGATAGATCGTCAACCCGGCCTGCGACTCTTTGAGTGATCTATCTTTCTGGTTGAGGACATTCCGCCACGCGGCCATACCGGGAATCAAAACGGCTATATCAAACTCCTTCGAGAGTGCAACAGCCTGTTCCTGTATAAAAATGCCGCTGATCGGATCAGCCTGATCCGGAAACCACGAAGGGATGAACAAAACTTTCTTTCGCATATCAGACTGCCCTTTGTGGCCGAAAGCGTTTCAGCACTGGCTGGGCCAGTTGCATTGCGAGACCGAAGTCTTCGGACGATGGAACCAGCAGCTGTCGCAATGATGATCCGGTCTTCTTCATGTACAGAATGATTGTTAACAACGCACTCACCGAATACGACGCCGTGCTGGCCAGCGAAGCACCAAGAATGTTCATTCTCGGTATGAGATACAAATCCAAACCCACCGTTACTACAAGCGCGACCAGGGCTACGGCCAGGTTTAGGCGCGGCTGCCCGATTCCGGCGATATAAGCCGCAAGTATATTTACAGTGCTAAAAGCGGCAATTCCCGGAAGTATTACCAGCAAAGCAGGAAAACTGGGCCAAAAAGCTTGCCCGTAAAGCAGCGGTATTGCCTGGCTGGCCACGACACCCAGAACCAGTGCACTGATCAAACTGGCTGCAAAGATGAGCCTGTTCAGGCGGTTGGTGTTTTTGATCGAGTCGGTCGAACCTTCGGAAGCGGCGATCTTTGGCAGCAACACACTCGCGGCCGAGCTCGACAAGAGCCAAATCAACTGGCCCAACGAAACGGCCAATGTATAGCGTCCCACCGCAGCGTAACCAGCAAGTACGCCGAGGATAAACAGGTCGAGACGATAATTCAGAAACTGGACCAGGTTGCCGAAGTAGCAAGGCAACGCGAACGCCAACGCTCCTTTGAGCGGATTACGCGTGCCTTCAGATGATGAAAACGCCGGACGAAGCGCTCGCAACAACGCTACATTCAAGAGTATCGAAATACTGAGGACGAGTCCGAAAAGCACGGCTACTGTGATTCGCCTGCCGTTCAGAAACAGTATTCCCGCTAACAGAAACAGTAAAAGAAACTGACTTACGCGAGCGAAGAGTTCGACGTGATTGGATTTCGTGATCTCCTGCCGGCCGATAAGAATCGCGCGCCAGTGATTCGCCAGCATCTCGAGGAAGAAGTACACGGCGATCGCCGGTATCCACCACTTCTGGCCCTGGCTTGGAAGAAAGTAATTCGCCCTGCCGAAACCCACGAACGCGAACAGAATGAAGGAGCAAATGATCGCCTGTGCTGCCGCAATCAAAACGAGTCCGAGTGAAAGGGCGCGTACGTTTGTGTCACCGCGTGCGACTTCGTAGGTCACGCCGGCAGGTAACGAGAGACCAAGCGCAGTCAGCAGGAGAGTGGAAGTCGCAATGATTAGATCGAATGATCCCTTGCCGGCAGGACCGATCGTGCGAGCAATCAGAATACTGCTCGCTATGCCGACGGGAATGAGAATAACGTTCGTTCCCAGAGTATGAAGCGTTCGCGGCAGCTTACTCACAACTCGGGGTCTGAACTTGAACACTTGCGACAACGTGGTGTTGTTCACCATACGACAGCGCCAACGGCGCAGAATATAAGAGCCAGGGGCAAGCGCGAAACGAAGTGGAGCGCGTCGCCCCTGGAAGATAATCAAAGTTTAATTCCAGCCCTGATAGGGGCGGAATATATTTCGGCCTTTCAGGCCTCGTAGCCGAGTCTTGCTGTAACCAGGGGCGACGCGCTTCGCGCTTGCCCCTGGCTTTTATATCTCGCGCCCTTGGCGCTTTAATTTGGCTTGCGCAACACGTAAAAGAGGCACCAGCCTCTCTCATGACCCTTGCCGATCACATAAGCGAAACCTCTGAGAAAGTTGAGCGCCAAGGTCCATCTAACCGGTCTTAGAGTAGTGAAATCAAAGACAGAGAGCGAGCCTCCGGGCGCAATCTCC
>DASUYO010000277.1:0-8779 GCA_036377375.1 Pyrinomonadaceae bacterium | reverse complement strand
GATTACTCGAAATTTTCTCACTCGACCCAGAAACATCGCGCGGCATGTAATTCGTGCCACAAGATAACTTTTCCCGATATCATTGATTACCCCAGTCATGATGCATGCGTGAGTTGTCACCGTCCTCAGTTCTTCCGCGGCGCACGGCCTCCGATCTGTTCGATCTGTCACTCGAAGACCTCACCCCGCGACGATGCGCGTTATGCGTTTCGCAATCCTGCGACAAAGCTGCAATTCACGATTGAGTTTCCGCATGACAGGCATCAGGACGTGATTGCGCTGCTGCGGTTCGAACATGCGGCGCAGCAGAGCTACAACAACTGCACCATCTGCCATACTTCGAGCACCGCCACGTTTAAGGCCGTTCCCAGCAATCATTCATCGTGCTTCAACTGTCACTGGAAATCCCAAGAACCTGTGGCCGGCAACTGCAACGGTTGTCACAAGCTTGCAACTGCACCGTACGTGATTGCCGAGCCGGTGAGGATCTCAGCGAAGTACATGCACGATGGTGGCGGTGAGAAGAAGCAGCACGTTGCGGAGTGCACGACGTGCCACATCAACATCACCAAAGCCGCGTCACTGCGAGGCCTGAAACCCGATGTTCCAATCACGGCGTGCACTGAGTGTCATAACAAGGATGGTCTGCGACAGGATCTGAACAATGAGCTCGCGGCGCTCGATAAGAACCGCAGCTTCACGTGTGTGTATTGTCATGCGGCAAACGTCGGGAGCCTCGATCCGCCTGCCAGCCATTATCTGATTGCAGAGCGACCGCCGTTGAAGCGCAAGGACATCAAATGACGCGACTTGTTTTCATAACTCTGTTTGTTTTTGGAGTTGCCTCAGCACAGGGGCCACAGCTCGACTACTCGAAATTTCTTCACACGAGCCAACGACACAGCTCGCTCGCCTGCAACTCCTGTCACGAACGAACCGACAACTCAGCGACGCCACGCTTTCCCGGTCACAAAGCCTGCACCGATTGCCATCGCGGCCAGTTCACTACACCGCAAGTGCCGATGTGCAAGATCTGTCACACGGATATCAGCAGTAACAACCCGCCGCTGAGAAATTTTCCCGCGAGCTTCAACGAGCCATTCAATTTGAAGTTTGATCACGCGCAGCATATGACAGGCGCGGCTCGCCCGCAGAGAGGTTGCACGGGTTGTCACAGCTCGCCGATCAATCGCGGCGCCGGCTTGTCGATCCCCGCGAATATCGCTGCACACAACGGTTGCTATACTTGTCACACGCCGTCGAGCAAATCGAGTGCGGGACGCGAGATTGCATCGTGTGGCATCTGTCACGACGAGAAGTCATATCGACCTACGCCCACGAATGCGCGCGCTTACCGTTATGCGTTCAGTCATGCCGATCACGATGCGCGCGCGCGTGTCGCCTGCGTCGACTGTCACAAACTAACCGCAGGAGCGCCACAGACTCGACAGGTAAGCTCACCCGCGGCGGCCGAGCACTTCGTCACCACGCGCAGCATGACATGTCTCAGTTGTCACAACGCTAGAAGGTCGTTCGGCGGCGATCTCTCATTCAAGGACTGCAAGCGCTGTCATTCCGGCCCAACCTTCCGGATGCCGACGTGAGCCACAAAAAGTACAAAAGGCACAAAATGATTTAGTGAGAATTTATTTTGTGCTTTTTGTGCCTTTTTGTGGCTAAAATGGCTTTCATGAAAATACTGCTGATCCTGGTGTTATTGCTTGGTGGCGTTGGCGTGGTCGCGCTTCAAGAGAAAGAGAGCAAGACTCAGCCGAAGGAAGTCGTGCTCGCGAAGGACAGCCAATCAGACAAGTATGGTGAGGTAGCTTTCAATCACGAGAACCATGTGACTAAGAAGTACAGTCCCGATGGGCAAAGCACGCTGACGTGCGTTGAATGCCATCACACGGACCAGCCGGCAGCGAACTTGAAGGCGCCATTAAAGACCTCAGAGCGCGCTGTGGTGTTGACGACGGAGGCGCTCGCCGCCGCAGATGCGAAGCCGGTGAAGAGTTGCCGTGCGTGTCATCTACAGGCGGGTGACGATAGCGCGCCGCTGCCGTCGGTGCAGTACCCGGATAAGCCCGCGCCGACAAAGTTGACGAATGAGGTCGCGTATCACCTGAACTGCAACCTCTGCCACGATAAAGCGATCGCTGCACGGCCGGCATTGAAAGGAAAGGTGCCCGGCTCAAACGACTGCGTCCCCTGCCACAAACAGCTTTAGCCGCAAAAAAAGCACAAAAGGCACAAAATAGAATTTGGCATAGTTCAGAGTTCAAGCTTTAGCTTGCATACGTAAAACCGAGCGCGCAAGCTAAAGCTTGAACTCTGAACTTTTTCGAAATCCATCTTTGTGTGGCTAAAGCATCGACGTGCTCCAGCGGCGCGCGTCGAGGATGTGCTGCACATGACATGAGGTGCAGTTGGGCTGACCATTCGTGACGTGGCAGTTGGCGCAAGTCGTTCGCGGCGTGGTCCGATCCAGCGGCTCAAACGAGTTGTGACAACTGGAACACGACAGGCGCCCTTCCGAGTTGCCCTTCATTCCCGGCGCAATCTTCACACGCTGATCGTGCAGCGCATGAAACTGGTTGCTGCGCCACTTCTCATCCGAATCGGTCGGCTGTCGCACCGTGCCGAGCTGTCGTAAATCCCACTCCTCATCGTTAATTGACTTCGCGCTCCACGAACCATTCACCACCGGATAACCAAATGTGCCGCCGTGAGGCGTGCCGACTCTGCGCCCGTTATAACGTTGCGTATTACTGTCGTTATGACACTGCGTGCACGAACCCAACGCGCCCGCAGTCGCACTGAACTCCGCCCCTCGATGCTCTGCGTGACAATCAACACAGCCGATTCCTGCTGCCGCATGCGGCTTGATCACAGTCGCAACAAACGCCTGCGTGTGATGACACGCAGCACAACGCTCCTCCATGTTGCCCTTCAACGCATGACAATTCGTGCACGAGCCTGCATTGGGCGTGGTGGCAATCGCCGGAACGAGGCTGAACTGCGCCATCGTATGCGCTTTCGAAATCGGCGCGGGTGCGAAAGCCTTCGCATACCAGTACGCCGCGCCTACGGAAATCAGTCCGACAACGAGCAACGCCCAGGTAAAAAACGCAACCGGCCAACGCGACATCAAGTCCGTTGTCGGCACCCAGTTGTACTGCGCTTTGCCACTGCGTCTTCCGCCTTTCGGAGAGAGCGGCGAAGGACGCATCATCTTTCCTGCATCGCGAATACGTTTGTCCCAGAAGACATCGAGTGCTTTGGTGCCTGCGATCGGCGCAGCGCGCGGCTTCTTTCCTTTGCCATCAGCAGGCGCAACGAGATTATCAGTGCTGAGTCCGGGATCGCTGATATCGATTTCGGAAAGCTTCGTGCCGATCCGCAGCTCGACTCGAATCACCAGCGCTTCTGCCACAGATTCGACTTGTAAATGAAATGGTCCAACTTCGAGGATGTCACCTTCAGCGAGCGCCTCGTTTTCTTCGACGGGTTTGCCATTCAGAATTACGGGATTTTTCGGCCGCAACGCGAAGAGATAATAAGTGTTGTCAAGCTGCTTAATGCCCGCCTGCACGCGCGATACTGAAGGATGGTTCAGCAGTAATTCACACTGCGGCAAACGGCCAATCAGCAGGCCTTCAGTGATGATCGTCACCGGATCGACGGTCAGATCTTCACGAATGATGACGTATTGATTCTTATCTGACATTAAAGAAGATCACCTGAGCAATGTGGACCAGCATGAGGGCCAGCATGATCGCCGTTGCCGCGATGTGCATCGGTATCCAGAACCGCAACAACCAGTGAAGCGCCAGCAGCGCATCCACACGTCGCAACGTAACAGCCGCCTCAACTGCTGCGATCAACAGCTCGCGCTCTTCATCTGTCGCCAAACGAGTGGTGCGGTCTTTAAACTCCTGTCGCGCCTGCGCCAGCATTGCTTTCAATTCCTCACGCCTCCAGATCTGCCGCCACAGAAAACCCCACGACAAAAACCTCCCGTACACACGATCTCGAATCTCCTCTTTTAACCACCCATTGCTCTTCTCCACGATCGCTCGCACCTCACTCCGCAACTCTTTGCGACGGCCTTCAAGATCTTCAACCAGCAACGGCTCACCTTCGATGCGCGTCATGATTCGCGGTGCCACCACATAAGCGAATACTCCGACGAGACCCGAGAGAATCGTGAGGTCGAACGCGACGTACAGCATGCTCGTCAGCAATGCGCCCGTGCGCGGTCCCGAATGAAACAGCAGCACCACACCCGCGAGCACTCCGATGTATCCATGGGCCAACATCCAGTATCGCAACGCCCCTGCGCGACGGCGATAAATCTGCTTACGCACGGGATACGACATCACCACCGCGACACCAACAAGTCCAACAAGTCCAGTCAGCCATCGGAAGGTCAACCAACTACCCGCGATAACAGTGTCAAATCCATATCTTGCGAACGTCCAGAAGAGAGCGATCGCAGCCAACACTGTTACTGCAGCGCCGCCGATATGCCACGCTCGTGCAAGCGGATCGCTCTTGTGAATGTTTCGACCGACTGCGTGCGTCTGATCGCGAAACACAAACCCCTGCGCCGGACCAATCTCGCTGAAGTATTCGATCGGATCGACACGAACGAGCGCGCCGGTCGGACAATTCTCCTCGCACGAGTACGCCTTGCGCCGCGCGCCTGGTGGATTGAGCGACGTCGCTTCGCAGAGATTGCACTTGATCGCGACCGGATCATCGGAGGCCTCGGCGGCCGCAGGCGGATCGTCTCTGAAACTGAAAGCTTTCTTCAGTTTTGAAGCAAAACCGTTGACTACGGGCGGTGCGTTGCGAGGCACCATCGTGATCGCGTCGTACGGACACTGAGTCGCACAGTCGAAACAGCCGATGCATGTGTGCGGATCGATGTCAACGTCTCCCTGCGGATCGCGAAAGATTGCACCTGTCGGACAACCAGTCAGACATTCGGGGTCCGCACAGTGCAAGCAAACCTGCGGCACCAGCGCGTGCTGAAGACGCTTTTTGCCAATCGCCACCGGACGCTCGATCTGAATTCCACGGCGCAACAGACGCGACTGTCCGTGCACCTTGTGACATGCCAACGAACAGTTGCCACAACGAATGCACAGATCCATGTCCATTACGAGAACGTTTGTCCCGTCGATGATTCCGGTTGCGATCTCTTCTTCGGCCGCTTTGAGGGCGTTCAGGTCAGGGAGTGCTTCGATTGTGAGTGGCAGAGAGCTGCCCGCGTTTGCGAGTCCGGAGAACGTCTCGACCAGTTGCTTGCGCAGCTCAGGATCCGGCGAGAACTGGTCGAGCGGCACTTCGAGCACTTCAGTTCGCGCCATCACGCTGGCGCGGTATCGCCACACGTTCGGTTGAGCAACTCCTTCAATACCGAGACAGTTTCCACCGCCCAGAAAGTCGACGCCAGTCGTTTCGTCCATTGCCAGCACAACCTCGGGCGAGGTTGCGTGAAAGGGCGCACCATGAGAACGCCGCACCCAGCCGCTCTTGATCAGGAGGAGTTGATTAATGGGTTGGCCTTCCTTGCACAAGACGTGATGCTTGCCATACACCATGTAACGCGCCGTGTTTCGCAGCTCCGACGCGAGTGATTCGCTTAACGGTTTACCGGTGATGAGCCTGAGATCTTCGAGGACGCGACCGATGCCATGCGCGCGATAAGTCTCGTCGAGGATACTGCCGAAGGTAGGAAGCTTGCGCAGCAGGCGCAGCGCTGGACGAGTCACTTCGAGCACTGTCACGGTTTCGCCTTCAGGCACCGCGACAGTCGCATTGCGCTCAATGCCGGCGAGCAAAGCCATCTCGCCGAAGCACGTGCCCGGTTCGAGTTGACCTATTTTCTTTTCACCAGTGGCGTCGTGAACGTAAACATCGAGCGTGCCCTCGAGAGCGATGTAGAAGGTGTTTCCACCCCACTCGCCCTGCCGCATGATCTCTTCGCCCGAGTCGTAGATGAGCAGACGCACGTAGGGACCGACACGCTTGCCGTTACCATAGTCGCGTCCCTGAACGATTACTTCGAGATCACCGGCGAACTTCTGTTTGCCGTTTTGTTCTGCGAAGAGTTCAGCAGTGAGAGCGAGATTCTGGACGGCTTCAACAACGCGACCCCGATCGGTAATTTCGCGCGGCATGTGTCGCATATTACACTTTTTAAGCCGCAAAAAGGCACAAAAAGCACGAAAGTAGATTTTGAATAGTTCAGAGTTCAAGCTTTAGCTTGGGTGCTCGGTTTTCACGTATGCAAGCTAAAGCTTGAACTCTGAACTATCCAAAATTCCGGTTTACCGCTTCTTGTGCCTTTTTGTGGCTATGCTAAACTCGTCGCAGAACCAATGCTGCCAGAAAATCTTTTCGCGCTTCCCCTTGAACAACAAATCGGACAATTTCTTTTCATCGGACTTCCGGGAACCGAGCTTGACGCCGAAGCACGCGCGCTCGTCGAAGAAGTTAAGCCCGGCGGTGTGATCATCTTCGGTCGCAACGTCGCGGCTCCGGAGCAACTGCGCTCGCTGCTCGACGGCGTCCGCGAAATCGTTCCAACGCCACCGCTGTTCGGCATCGACCAGGAAGGCGGTCTCGTCGATCGTCTGCGGCGCATCTTCACCCCGATGCCCGCCGCGCGCACGATTCGCCAGCATGGCGATCTGGCGGCGGCACGCGCGCTTGGAAGAATCACCGGCGAAGTGCTGCGCATGCTCGGATTCAACATCAACTTCGCGCCGGTGATGTCGATCATGACCGAGGATCGCGATCTGCTGTCGAACGGTCTCTATTCGAGATCATACGGGCGCTCGCCGGGCGAAGTGCTCGGTTATACGACCGTCTACATGCGCGGCCTGCAAGGCACGGGCTGTCTCGGCTGTCTGAAACACTTCCCCGGAATCGGTGCGGGTGAAGTTGATTCACATGAAGAGATGCCGGTCGTGCGACTCTCTCACGACGATCTGATTGCACAGGATCTCGCACCTTACATCGAGCTCTTTCAACGGCGAGACGATCGTGTGCGCTGCGTGATGGTCAGTCATGGTGGTTTTCCAAACATCGACATCAGGGAAGAAATGACCGGTGGACTCCTGGTGCCGGCTTCGCTGAATTACAACATCGTCACCACTCTGCTGCGCCAGGAACTCGGCTACAAACACCTCGTCGTCACGGACGATCTCGAGATGGGAGCCATCTCGCGTCACTGCGAAATCGAAGACGCAACGGTGCGCGCCGCGCTTGCAGGCGAAGATATGTTTCTCATCTGCGCCAGTCCCGATAAGATCCGGCGCGGTTATCACAGTCTGCTTGAAGCGGCAAAGAGGGGACGATTAACAGAGCAGCGGATAAAAGAGTCACTAGAGCGGATCGCGAGGACAAAGACGATCATGGAGCCGCCGCTTCCTCTCGATCTGGCGCATTTTCAGCAGCTCTCCGATGAAGTTCTCAAACTCAATTCCAAACTCAACTACACCTATGGAGGCACGATTAAGTGACCAGGGCCAAGCTTATCCTGCTGGTTCTTGTGATAACGCTGTTGCTTTTACCGCCGGGATGCCGGCGGCGCAGCGATGCCTTTGTGATCGCGCTCGGCGACAACATTCGCACCATCGATCCGATTGGATCGCCTTCGTCCGTTGATGCGGCCAGCGAACGTGTGCGCACGTTGATATTCAACACGCTCGTCAAAAAGAATGAGAAGTTTGACTATGTGGGCGATCTGGCTTCCGATATTAAGCGCTCAGACGATGATCAGACTTTCACGTTCACCCTTCATGATGGTGTGAAGTTTCACGATGGACGTGTACTGACCTCCGCAGATGTGAAGTACACGCTCGACCTGGTGTTTTCCAACAATTTCGCGAAGTCTGCGAGTTTTTATGAAGGAAGCGGCAGCGAGAAGCGCAGCCTGATAAAGAGCGTCGAAGCGCCTGATGCGCATACGGTCGTGGTTACGCTCACCAAGCCCTGGATAGGACTACTTTCGAACCTGGTCCCAATCGCCATCATTCCCAAAGACAGTTACCCAACGCAGGAAACGCATCCGCTGGGCACTGGTCCATTCAAGTTTGTTCGTTACGACAATACCCAGCAGGTTTGTGACGTCGAGGCTTTTCCGGAGTACTGGGAAGGTGCTCCAAAGCTGCAAATGGTCCGCGTGCGCGTGATCTCGGACATGAATGCATTGCAGGCTGAGCTACAGGCCGGACGTGTTGATATTGCGCCGCTGCCGACGAGTCTTTCACCGGATGCAGTGAGGCGACTCGAAGGCGATCCGAACTTGCAAGTGAAGGTGTTCAACGGATCGAATGTTAATTTGCTGACGATCAATACTGCGTCACCGCCGCTGGACAACGTAAAGGTTCGGCAGGCAATAGCGTATTCAATCGATCGTGAGAGTTTGATAAAGAACCTCCTGCTGGGACTCGGCAAGATTGCGCACTCGATTATTCCGGAGGAATCATGGGCGTATTCTCCGGGACAAACTTATTCTTACGATCCGGCGCGAGCAAAGCAGTTGCTTGATGAGGCCGGTTTTCGCGATCCGGATGGCGATGGACCACGCATGCGCTTCGATAAGCCTGTAATTTATAAACTTTCGGGAAGCAGTATGGCAGGGCGGCAGTACGCCGGTGTTATTCAGAATAATTTGAAGGCAGTCGGTATTCCGGTGGAGATTCAAACCAGCGAGCAGACGACTCTGCTCGAGGAACTCCGCCGCGGCAATTTCCAGATTGCT
>DASUYO010000276.1:0-14055 GCA_036377375.1 Pyrinomonadaceae bacterium | reverse complement strand
GCCTCGCGCACGCGCTGCACCTCGTCTGCAAAACGAGAGTCGAAGCAGATCAGCGGATGCAAATTTCCGTCGCCGGCGTGAAACACGTTTGCGATTCGCAGTTGATAGCGAGCGGCGATGTCGTACGCAGCACCGAGCACTTGAGGCAGTCGTGAGCGCGGCACCACCGCATCCTGGATCATTGAATCAGGCGAGATCCGGCCAATGGCGCCAAACGCGCCTTTCCGTGCGGCCCACAGCTTCTTTCGTTCCGCTTCATCGTGCGCGTAACGACATGTGCGCGCGCCGTACTCCAGGCAGATACTTTTAACCTTTTCAGCTTCATCGTCGAGACCCGCTTCAATGCCGTCCAGCTCGATCAGCAGAGCGGCGCCTGCGTCCGGCGGCAGTCCGGCGGCAAAGACACTCGCCTCCACGGCGCGAATGATCTCGTGGTCCATCATCTCGAGCGCTGCCGGCATTACGCCTGCCGCGATGATTGCCGAAACCGCATGGCTCGCATCGTTCACTTCGAGAAACTCTGCGAGCAGCGTTCGCACTGCGGGCGGTATCTGGGCCAGTCTCAGTGTTGCTTCAGTGGCGATACCGAACGTGCCTTCAGAGCCGATAAACGTGCCGAGCAAATCGTATCCCGGCATGTCGACTGCGAGATCGACTACTTCGCCACTGGCAAGCACAACGCGGCATCCGAGCACGTGGTCCGTAGTGGTCCCATACTTCAGGCAGTGAATGCCGCCCGCACTCTCAGCGATATTCCCGCCAATCGTGCAGCTCGGCTGGCTGGAAGGATCCGGAACGTAATACAGACCATACGGCGCAACTGCCCTTGACACGTGCAGGTTGACGACGCCCGGTTGGACCACCGCGAGACGATTCTCAACGTCGATGTGCAGAATCCTGCGCATCCGCGCCATCTCGATCACGACACCTGAGTTCAGCGCAAGCGCGCCGCCCGAAAGTCCTGTGCCTGCACCGCGCGGCGTGAAGGGCACGTTGGCTCGTGCAAGCTCGCGCATGATCGCGGACGTCTCTTCAGTCGAAAAAGGAAAGACAACTGCGCGCGGCCGATGTTTGTGTTGCGGCAGGCCATCGCACTCGTAGACGAGTAGCTCGTCAGGTCTCGAGAGAACGTTCTCACGCCCTACGATCGCACACAGATTTTCGACTAGATTATCCACACCAAGAATGAGGATAGTTTACTACAGGAAGGATGAATACTCCTGTTGACAATTGCGTATGTCAGGCGTAGGTTGTGCCTGTCTCTCATGGACCAACTCCTGGCAGGCTAACTCTCGCAAGCCTGCATAAACTACGGTCTCCCCCACCAACACACTGCACCATAGGCATAGGCCGCGATTAGATCTGAAAATTCAAATTCAGATTTCACAGGAGAACTGGTTATGTTTTCTTCCTCCGTTGGCCAGCAATCCCCGATTCGCATTGCTTTAATCTTCACGATCTGTGCGGCACTCCTCCTGATACCCTCCATGCATCTGTTGGTGAGGACGGCTGCTCAGGGGCAAGGCGGTCCAAGTGCTGCGCGACCCCAGCCCGGCAAGCCTGAAGGCACATGGCCAGATCTGGAACACGTAAAAGGCGAGTCATCAATTCGGTATGAGCCACTGCCTCCGATCCCGTCGATACTGCGCTCACGGAAGGTGCCATTGCAGCCGTGGAATGGACGTACGGTTGGTGATCCGGAGGCACGGATCGGACAGGTTGTAGGTCAACTTCGCCGCCCTAATGCACAGTTGCGACGGGCGCATGCACGCCGAAACGTGAAACCCTCCCCGCCTCCCATTCCAGACGACCTGCTCGTGTGGAGTTTCTTCTACTGGACCGTCCAGCGTACGCCGCAAACAAGCGAGCAGTCCTACTGGAACGATCAATTGCGTGTGGCTTATACGCAGGGTCAAACATCACTGAAGCTCGCAATCATCGAGCTCGGTAAAACGCTGTTTGAGTCGGCTGCATACGCGGCTCGCAACCGTGACAATCACGGGTATGTTTACGACCTGTTCGAGACCTATCTAAATCGTGATCCGGATCCCAGCGGTTGGGCTTACTGGGAAGGGCAGGTCCCGCTTATCGGACGTGAGAATGTCCGACGTGGCTTTGAAGACTCCACCGGGTTTGCGAATTTAGTTGCGACCGTGACGCCCAATGGCTCAGCCAGTAGCAGCGCGGCCTCCTTAATCTCATCGCGTGTCGATCCGCGTAATCAACCTGGCAATGGCATGTTGGCGCGTGATGCAGTCTGGAGCGTGTCGCTATTGAGTCTGCCCGGTCGCGCGGGACTCGATCTCGGTCTTGCTCTTTCCTACTCTTCAATCATCTGGACTCGTTCCGGTCCATACCTCTACTTCGACGAAGACAACGGCTTTCCAAGTCCCGGATTTCGGCTTGGGTTTCCCACCGTGCAACGAAAAGTGTTTGATGCCCAAACTGCAAGAAACTGCTATCTGCTGATCACGGCTGCCGGTCATCGAGTGGAACTGCGACAAGTCGGAACATCGAATATCTACGATGCATATGACTCGTCTTATCTTCGCCTGACCGAGAATGGCGGCACCCTTTTAGTTCAATCCACTGATGGAACAAGTCTGAGTTTCACGGAATCCGGTGGTGAATACAGATGTATCGAAGTAAAGGATCGAAACGGCAACTACATCACTATTAATTACAGCAGCATCGGTAGGATAACGAATATCACCGATACACTTGGCCGCATTATCATGTTCAACTATGACATCAATGCAAACCTGTTATCGATTACGCAGGCTTGGAACGGACAGCCCTCACACCAGTGGGTCAGCTTCGGTTGGGCTGCGCCTGCACCTTCGATGCTGTCGAGTTTCTCGGATCCTTCCTTGCGAGGGATGATCGGAATCGCCTACGGCAATTCAGTGCCGGTAATTAATCAGGTAGTGCTGAATGACACGTCGTATTTCACATTCGAGTACAACAGTTCACTGCAAGTATCAGCAATCCGAAACAAATTCGGGACAATCGAACGCAATGCAACCAGCTTCACTTATGAGACACCGGCCGGTGATGTGCCGCATTTGCTAAGTAGTAGTGTTTCGGCACGCAACTGGACGGGCGTCAACGGTGTTCCTGCGCAGGTTACCACGCAATACAGCGTGGCCGGCGATGGTGCGTGTGTGATGACAGCGCCTGATGGCACTGTTTACAAGGAATACTACGGCACAGGTTGGCAAAGAGGTTTGACTACGCGGAGTGAAGTTTGGGCAGGCGGACCGCAACCGGAGAAATGGACCACCACAACGTGGACACAGGACACCGCTTCAGTCGGATATGAAATAAATCCGCGTGTCACTGAAACGAATATTTACGATCGAAGTGGCAATCGCCGCCGCACCGTCATCGATTATGGTCCATACGCGCAGTATGGTTTGCCATACGGTGTGCGCGAGTTTGCTGCTGATGGAATTACAGAAATCCGGCAGACATATACCGACTACAACCTAAGCACGTCTTATGTTGAACGGCGCATTATTGGATTGGTTTCGCAGGTACACGTCTCGAACGTGGCGCAGTGGCAGAGCAAGATCAGTTATTCCTACGACGATCCAGCGCGGCTTCAAGCGCCGCCTGTTACAGCCACGCAGCACGATACGAATTACAACGCTGCTTTCACGGCACGTGGGAACGTCACATCGGTTTCACGCTGGGACGTCACCGACATTACTAACATCGCCAAGGCCCTGACCAGCTACACAAACTACTACACCACCGGCACGTCCAGCTTGACCACCGATCCTGCCGGTCATCAGAGCAGCATCGCTTACGCGGATTCGTTCTCTGATAGCTTGAATCGCAACACGTTTGCCTATCCAACAATCATAACGGACGGCGACAACAACACCTCCTACGTGCAGTACAACTTCGATTTTGGCGCCATGACGCGCACTCAGTCTCCCGCACCAGCGGGCCAGCCGCAGGGTGCGATTCAAACCATGACTTACAACAACTTGGGCCAACTGGAGAGAGTCTCCAGGGCGAACAATAGCGCATATAAACGATTCTGGTATGGACCAGACTACGTGGCCAGCTATGCAACTGTGAATAACGTGGCTGATGAGTTGTATTCGATTCGGGTGGTGGATGGCGCACGTCGAGTCATTGGTGCCGCCGGTAATCATCCGGGCAGCAATGGTGGTTATAAATTGGTCGTTACTATTTACGATTTGATGGGTCGTGCCTGGAAGAAGTCGAACCCGACGGAGGTGAATAGCTCGTGGGTTCCGAGTGGTGTTGACTCTGCCGGTATCTATTACACAACGCAGACCTACGACTGGAACGGCCGTCCTTTGGTGACCACTAACACAGATGGAACCAGCAAAGAGATCAGTTATGCCGGATGCGGCTGTGCGGGTGGTGAGGTCGTAACGCTCACTGATGAAGGCACGATTGACGCCGGTGTAGCGAAGCGGCGGCAACAGAAGATCTATTCAGACGTTCTCGGCCGCACAGTAAAGACAGAGTTGCTTAATTGGGCAGGCAGCAACAGCGTCTACTCCACCACCGTCAACACCTATAACATGCGAAATCAAATCGAGCAGGCCCGTCAGTACGCTGGTTCGACAGGCAGCGCCAGTTACCAGGACACTACCTTCACATATGATGGTTACGGACGCCTGAGAACTCGTCACCAACCGGAACAGCAGGTTGATCCAAACAACAACATCTCAACTGACCACACGACTTGGGATTACAATGCCGACGACACCGTTCAAAAACTCACCGACGCTCGCGGTGCTTCACAAACCTTCTCATATAATGCACGTCATTTAGTGACAGGTATCACCTACACGGCGTCGACGGGCATTACTCCAATCGGACCAGTAGGCTATGGTTACGACACTGCGGGCAACCGCACTTCAATGACTGATGAGAACGGACGCGCCGATTACACCTACGACCAATTATCGCAAATGCGATCCGAATCTCGTCAGTTCAATGGTATCAGCGGCAGCTATGCTCTGAATTATGATTACAACCTTGCCGGAGAATTGAAGGCTATTACGGACCCAACGAGCGCAACCGTCTACTATGCATATGACGTCGTCGGTCGCGTTATTAATGTCACCGGTTCACCTTACGGCGGCGTTTCTCAGTATGCCTCAGGTTTTGTGTATCGGGCTTGGGGAGCGATAAAGGGTTTGACCTACGGAAACAATCTCACCCTTTCAATGAGTTACAACTCTCGCCTGAAGTCGACGCAGTTTGAGGTTGCCGGTCGGCCGCCGCAATATGGGTCTTCGAGCGTCATGAAAACTCAGTATCAGTACTATAACGATGGCGCTTTGAAGTATGCAGACGATCTGTTGGATGACCGCTTTGACCGCGCCTATGGTTATGATCAGGGGACGCGGCTGAAGGAAGACTACAGCGGGTCAGAGGCGCGCGACTTCATCAACCAGACCAGTAGTGGGACGACAACGGGACCATACCGTCAAAGTTACACATTTGACGTGTGGAGTAATCCGACTAGCCGCACGGGTCGTTTCTGGAGTAAACAAACGACCTTTACCGCGAGCTACAGCAATGGACGCAATACAAATTCGCTATGGCAGTACGATGCGGACGGGCGAGTCTTGCGTGAAAATTTATTGGAATATACCTACGATGCAGCTGGTCGCAACGTGACTACATCCAGCGTTCTCTTGAACAATTACACTGGGGGAAAAGTCACACAATCGCGGGATGGCGATGGCTTGGAAATCAAGCGCGCAGAGACGCGTCAAGGAGTGACAACGATCGGCTACCGTATGCGTTCGACTGTCTTGGGTGGCATGGTGGTGACAGAGCTCGATGCCAACGGCCAGAAGCAGAAGACCTATGTCTACGGTAATGGAGAGAAGCTCGCCGAGCAGGAAGGTGGCATTGTGACGTGGAGGCATACGAATCCGCTGACGGGCAGCGAAGGCAGTTCTTATACGGCGGGTTTGTACGCCGCGGAAAAGGAACTAGACCCGATGCTGGTGGATATGGGATTCGAGGATCCTTACCTTAACTTTGAAGAAACGCGGCCTGATAGCATCCAGTTGTTGGGAGGCAATTCTAATGGGCAGTGCACCGTTGAGGGGATGAGTTGGGATTGCATGTCGGCGAATCGCCTGTTGCAATTGGGCGTCGCAGATCAAATGGTTTCAGCTACCGTGTATGCGATTTATGGAGATGGACGTATTAGGGCAATTTGGACCGGGTCTATTTCCGCCGCAGACACGTGGACAGCCGAAAGCAGCTCACCGGGAGAGATTGGAGGCACTGGCAGCAATGGTCACGCCCCGGATAAAAGCTTTGCTGTTCTGGGTGGAACGTCAGATTCAAGCGTAACAGTCATTGCTGGTGAAGCCTATGCGTCTACTGGCCCGCAGAATGAATGGATGAATAGTGACCCAGACTCGATTGCGAACAGCACGGACGTATGCAATATCAGGGTTTCTTTTACGGGCTCGAACAGCCTATTCACGAACGGTGCCGGAGTGAGAAGCATCACTGATGTCGCGCCCGGCTACGGCGTCGGCTTCACGGTCACGGGATCTGTAAACAGTGAAATAGGAAAAGTTGAAACCCCATCTGGCAGAGATACCGTCAACCCAAGCGGTGATTGGACGATTCAGCAGTGGGTCGCTAACTCCGAACAGTTTTCTTATGACAAGGCCGGCAATACTGTCTTTTTCGCCGGCAGTCAAACACATCCTGATGGGCCTTACGCCGGTTTCAGGCAAATTGCCGGAAATAAATTCACTTACTTTGACTTTCCGGGGCCGACAACACCGAATAAGGGTGCCAATCTTACTTACTACCGCGGGGAATGGGACTATGCTGCCAAAGTGATTGATGGGCACCAGCAATGTGAGGTTAAGTTTCATATTAGCATGAGACTGCAAAGCGGAAACTGGACCGCACACTGGGGTTCGCGCTGACGAACCAAACTTCAACTCTATGAAACCGACGATAACTTTATGAAACTGATTCATATTGCGACACTTTGTGTAGTCTTCATTATCGTTGCGGCGGCTCAGTGCGTGACACGCATGATGCAGCCAGCAACGAACCAGCCATCTCTGCTACCACTGACCGCGTGCGGTTCCGAAATTGATCTAACTGAAGACATTCGAGTGTTATCTACTGACAATTGGGCAGAGGCTGTTAGGATCAGAGAGGCCTTGCTTCAACATGCCACTCAATCAAACCATTGCCGAACAGAGATTATCAGCGCATTCATTCAATCTATGAATAAGCCTGAATTGAATTTCATCACTGATCGTCAAAGCTATTTTCTCTGGCTAAACGGCTCGATTCTTCTTGGACGGTTAAAGGCGGTTGAAGCTCTCGATTTGCTGATAAATCACTTGGATTTGAACGATGGAAGCTTCAGCGCATCAATGAGTCATCAACCGGCGGTGCTTGGAGTTACCGCAATGGGTTCACCCGCCGTGCCAAAGCTCACTGCCGCTTTGAAGGAGAATCCCAATCGCAATATTCGCCTGGCCGCAGCACTGTGCCTTACTGGGATTGGGGGAGATTCGCTGGTGCCTACTATGAAGGATGTTCTTAGGTCAGAGCCGGACGCATGTGTGCGGCATTTCCTTGAAGTATCAGTTGAATTGTCAACGCTGGAAGGAGTAGCACAATCGCGTCCTTCGAACAAACAGGAAGCGGCTCTGATTGATTTGCGTCGCCAGCTTCTTATCGCAATGAGATGTGGGAACTAGGCACATGAGTTCCGCGGAACTGGGACTGGCTCATGAGTACGTACAGGCTTGGACTTTGGGCGATTTTTATTTGTGCCGTCGTCACCATCGGGTGCGCCCTTCACGGTCAAGATGTCCAGCAGCTGAATGCTAATTTCAAGAATCAAACACCACCGGCTCTGAGTCTTGAAATACCAGATGCTCGCTGGGAACCTCTATTTTTTGAGGCTCTTGAAAAACACACAAAGAAAGCCGGAATAGCTAGCTTGAGGAGTATGGTCCTACCCGATCAGGATCTTGAAGTCCGCTTCTGGTACGATCATTTCGAAGTCATCCAAGGTGTGATCATCCGGCGTTCTGGTGAAAAATGGTCTGCCAGCTATCTCAGGCAAAAATCTGATCACGAGGTATCACTGGAACAAGAAAATCTAGAAGCACCAAAATCCGGTTGGAACGATGCGTGGAACAAACTGACGAGCGCAGGAATATTGGTACTGCCTGATGGGTCTGCAGCAAATTGCAAGTCTGAGGTTCTGGATGGTATCGGTTATGTTGTTGAAACAAATCTCAACCGAAAATACAGGACATACAGGTACGGAAATCCGCAGTTTTCCGGCTGCGATGAAGCCAGGCGAATTTTAGCGATCGAGAGCATCCTGGCAGAGGAGTTTAGTCTTCCTCGACAGAAATAGTTCCGCAGAATCTCACGGTCGTGTCGACGATGGTTGATGGCCGCATGGTTACGAAGAGCGCGAATAGATCCAGTAGAAAAAATAAATCACGAGTCCTGCTACAGCGGCGTACGCTGATGCTTTCGCCTCGTTTAGCGTGCTATTCATTAGCAGCCACACGATCAGCAACAACGAGAGGATCGCGATCACCGTGCCGCCCGGCAATCGAAACGCCGCAGCCGGCACCTCACTTCGCGCACGAAATACAGGCAGTGCAAGACACGTCGCTCCATACGTAACGAGCCGCGCGATCGCGCTGATCGTCAACGCCGCCACAAACGAGCTCTTCAACGTCAAAAACAATATTACGCCCGCGGTGATAAGAATGGACACGTACGGTGTGAAGAAGCGGTGATGAATGCTGCCAATGAACGCCGGCAGTTGCTTCTGCTCAGCCATCGCAAACGGCAGACGCGAACCTGACAACAAAAGAATATTCAGGTTGCCGGTGATCGAAATCAGCGCGCCCGCGGAGATGATGGCGCCGCCTGCTGCGCCGAGAAACTGCGATCCCGCGTCTGCAAGAGGTTTCTGCGACTGGGCCAAACCAGGTAACGTTCCAACACAAACCACCTGAATCAGGATGTAAAGAACTGCGACAACCAGGATCGCAAGCAACAACGCCCGCGGCAGGTTCTTTTGCGGATCGCGTACTTCAGCCGCGGGAATCGTAGCCATCTCGAATCCTGTAAATGCGTAAACCAGCAGCAACACTGATTGTGAGAACGCGCCCGTCGTTGGACGTGGGCCAAATTCATATGCCTGCGGATTGAGAAAAAACAGTCCGGCGGCAATGAAGATGATCATCGGCACGAGTTTGCCGATGGTGAATACGTTACTGACCATCGCGGCTTGCCTGATGCCTAACAGATTAATAATTGCAAGCACTGCGACGACGAGCACGATCACAGATGCACGCCATACGGGCGCCGTCGCCGGCTGCCAAAAGAAGCTGAGATAGTTGATCATCAGATTACAGTTAGCAGCGAAGGCGGTGATGCGCGCCAACCAAATCAGCCAGCCGATCTCGAATGCGACTGCGGGCTGGAATGCCTCGCGCGCGTAAAGATATGGACCACCCGTCTCATCAAAGCGGCTGCTGACTTCCGCAAAGCAGAGTATGATGAGCGCTACCACCAACGCACACGCTGCGAAGGCGATGAGACTGTAAGTGCCGATTAGTGAATAGACTTTAGAAGGAAGGCCAAAGATTCCGGCGCCGATGATGCCGTTGATCGTAATCGCGACCAGATCCCAGCGCCGTATCCCGCGGACCAGGTCCGCTTCGGGTTGCTTCTGCACGGAATGCTTATAACAAAATCCGTGTAATCTGTGTTATAGGTTTTTGGTGACACAGATGAACACGGATTGAAGACGGATTATATGATTAAGATTCTCATTTTTCTTTGCGTGCTGCTGGTGAGCGCTGCCTCTGTTGCTGCTCAACAACCGACGCTGCAAGATCTCGTGAATCGCGCTGCGAAGACAACTCTGGACCGCTTCGCAGACAAGAAGCTTCAGGAGAACGAGCTTTCCATCACGTTGATCGATCTGCGGGATCCCACGCGTCCGGTTACCGCAAGCTTTCGCGGCAATGAACGAGTTTATCCGGCAAGCGTGGTGAAACTGTTCTACCTGGTCGCCGCTCATCGGTGGCTCGAAGACAAGAAGATCGAGGAAACTGCTGAACTTACTCGCGCCGTGCGCGACATGATCGTCGACTCGTCGAACGAAGCAACGCAGTACGTCGTCGACGTGCTTACGCACACGACCGGCGGGTACGAGTTGCCTCCAAAAGAGATGGAGGAGTGGCAAGATAAACGCAACGCCGTCAACCGTTACTTTTCATCTCTCGGTTACACGAATATCAACGTCAACCAGAAGACATTTTGCGAAGATGCTTACGGCCGCGAGCGCATATCGCGTGGTCCAAATGGCGAGAACCGCAACAAGCTGACGACTGATGCTACAGCACGTTTGATGATGGAAATCGTGACTGGCAAAGCCGCAAATCCGGCTCGCACCGCAGCGATGATGGGGCTGCTGAAACGAGATTACTCCGGGCAAAGCAAGGATCCTGATGATCAGGGCCACGGCTTTACAGGCATCGCACTGCAAGGTCGCGAAGGATTTCGCCTGTGGTCCAAGGCAGGTTGGACCAGCACTACTCGTCACGACGTCGTTTATATCGAGATGCCTGATGGCGGTAAGTTTGTCCTCGCGACGTTCACCACCGCACACTCTAATGATCGCGAGATCATCCCGACAGTCGCCCGTGTCGTTATGGATGGGCTGAAGGACGTCAAGTGAGCCTCACAATCGCAAGACGAGCTGCAAAAGAAAGTCGAAGAGGTTAAGTAGGACGCTGATGTGCACAGCGGATCGCGTGCTCTTTCCGAAGGACGCTTCCCGCGGAGGTTTGGTTAGGGAACCTTTTTACTCACGAAGTGTCTAAACTGCATCTTTCCTGATAGGGAGGAATGCAGATGAGCAAAATCAAAACCCTCATTCCCGCTCCAAACATCAACGTCACTCCGCTAATCGACGTGCTGCTCGTCTTGCTCATCATCTTCATGGTAGCGGCGCCATTGAAGCCGCACCGCTTTCTTACGAAAACGCCGACGCCGCCGAATAACGATCCTAACGTTCATCCGCCTCCGTTGGGGCTGGTCGTTACGATTGAACCCGATCGAACTTTGAAACTAAATCACTTGTCCGGCATGGGAACCGTCGATGATCTCTCCCCTCTCACTGCGAAACTCAAAACAGTCTTTGAAGAACGACTGCAAAATCGCGCGTACCGAACCGACATGGTCGCGCGCACGGATGTGCCTGAGCAGCAACGTATTGAAAAGACCGTCTTCATCAAAGCCCCACGCAGTATTTCTTACGGAGAAGTAGCGCGAGTTCTCGACGGCTTGAAGGGAACCGGTGCGGACCCAATCGGCCTCCAACTCGACGACCTCAAGTAGTCTTAGACCACCGGACAAACAACTGTAGGGGCGGCCCTCCGTGGCCGCCCGTGCTCGTCATCCCGTGCTCGTTATTGGTCATGACGGGCGGCCACGGAGGGCCGCCCCTACAATTGTTGTCGATCAATTCTGTATAATCTCCCACCGAGGAGAAATTACTTGCGCATGCGAAATCGTATTTTTTGGTTAGTTTGTCTGGCGGTGACGCTCGCCATCTCTGGTGTGACGGCCCAGGACATAACTGGCGGCGGCAGCCTTAACCGCGATATCACCGGAGGCGCGGCCCTGATCTTTCGCGCGCCGCAAAATCCGAGCGTGAATCTCACTCGTGGTGGCGCGACCGGCGGCGGACGGGTTAAGACAACTAAACAACCTCCTGTCCGTAAGCAGGATACGATCATCGCGCGCGCCAACGCAGCCCGGAGTGCTCCGAAGCCACGTTATGAAGAGGCAGAGCAGCAGTACCAACTGGCAGCGCAGATCGCCCCGGACGATGCGCGCGCCTTTGCTGGTCTGGGAAATGTTTATGTGGACCAGGGCAAGTTCGCGCAGGCAGTAGACGCTTACCAGAAGGCGCTGAAAGTCAAACCTGATTATAATGGAGCTTACTTGCCGCTGGCATTCTCGCTGGCACGCCTCGAGCGTTATCCGGAAGCCATCGACGTTTATAAAGAGACCTTGAAACGTGATCCGGGTCCGGAGGTCTATAACAATCTCAGTTTTGCTTACAATCACAGCGGACGTTTCCAGGATGCAGTGGATGCAAGTCTGCAAGCCATCAAGTTGCTGGGCGAGACCGGTGAGGCATATAAGCTTGGATTTCAGGAAAGAAACGAGATCCGTTCGTACGCTTACAAAAATCTGGGTAATGCTTATAACGGTTTGAAGCGTTACGATGAAGCCGCTAACGCGCTCAAAAAATCTTCTGAGATTGAGCCTACAAACGCGGCGGCGCACTTCAATCTCGGACTTACTCTTTACAACGCGGGCCGTTACTCAGAAGCGATTGAGTCGTACAAAGAAGTGATTAAGTTAAGACCAAAGCTGGGCCAGGCTTATTTCAATCTTGCGCTCACTTATTATGCGATCAACGATAAGCCTGCCGCGATGGCCCAATACGAGACTCTTAAAAGCATCGACTCCGAGATGGCAAAGCAGCTTTACGACGCAATCAAGCACTGAGCGTCAGAACATTTAGGTCACAAAGAAGCACAAAAAGCACAAACAGCCTAGCTGAATTTTTGTGCCTTTTGTGCTTTTTTGCGGCTACTCTTTCTGCGTGGGAGAACGAGATGGTCGACGCTCGTCAAAAGTGGACTCTAACTCAGGAATCGTTCGACAAGTTGCTGATTGCTTTCGGAGGCAATCGCGAGAGCGGCGGCGAGAAGTATCTCGAAATCAGGAACAACCTAATGCGCTTCTTCGAGTGGCGCGGTTGTTCGTTTCCCGAAGATCATGCCGACGAAACGATCAACCGGATCGCGAAAAAGGTCGATGAGGGCGAACAGATTGTTAACCCTTCGGGATATGCCATGGGAGTGGCGCGTCTGCTGCTGCTCGAAATCATCAAAGGCCGCCAGCGAGAACAGTCGGCACTCACCGAGTTAGGCACCGCCAGCGAGGCCTACGTGGAGTCTGACGACGGCGAAAGCCGGCTCGAATGCCTTCGAAACTGCCTCCAGACGCTCTCGTCTGACAATCGCGAGCTCATTCTTGAGTATTACCAGGGCGAGAAGCGTGAAAAGATTCAGAACCGGAAGAAGCTCCTGGAGCGGTTGGGAATCCCTGTAAATACTTTAAGAATGAGAGCTTTACGTCTTCGGGAGCGGCTTCAGTCATGCGTCGAAGATTGCATCACGCGCGGCTGAAAAAATTTTTTGTGATGAAAACGCTTCTTTAGCCACTTGTAAGTGGAAGTACCCCGCATGACAGTTCTGGATAACAGAATATCGACTGTGGTTTGAGGGGGCGGCACCCTGTAGAGCCTTAGCCTTGCGCCGGTTGCGGGAGATTTCCTACAAAACCATGACTACTGACCTTAACAGTGAAGATCTGATTGCCCGGTATTTACTCGGCGAACTGCCTGAAGAACAGCAGATCGAGATAGAGGACCGTGCGTTTGCGGATAAGGAATACCTTGCAACCATCACAGCGGTCGAAAACGATCTGATCGATGAATACGTGCGCCAGGAGCTTTCCGAAAGCGACCGGCGCCGGTTTGAGGAGCGCTTCCTCGCATCCGCTGAGCGGCGTAAGCGCGTCGAGTTTGCAAAAGCGCTGAGCAATGTTCACGCGGAAGTGGTTGTTCCGAAAAAAGCGGTCGCCTCGCAAGCATCAACGTGGTCCTGGCGCGAATCGCTTTATGCGTTTCTTAGGGGACTCAATCCCGCAGCAAGATTTGCCGTCGTTGCTGCGATGATTCTGCTGGTGGTTGGTGCGGCGTGGCTCTTCACCGAAACGTTCCGGTTGCGTGGGCAACTCCGGCAGTTACAAGCAGAGGACCAGTCGCGCCAGGATCAACGAAAGACGCTGGAACAGCAGATCGAACTGGAGCGCAAACACAATGCAGAGCTCAATGCCCAACTCACTCAGGAGAAGCAGCAGCGAGAGCAGACTGACGAGTCG
>DASUYO010000275.1:0-23734 GCA_036377375.1 Pyrinomonadaceae bacterium | reverse complement strand
CTCCGGTAAATTTGGAGACGTTGAATATTCCTGCTTACTGGGTGCGAACGCCTGAGTCGCTTTCGACAGCGGCGGGCATGCATCGATGGATTTGGGATCTACGGCCGACTCCACCCCCACGGCCGACGGGCGGTGGTGGCGGCGGACTTGGAGGACGTAACGCTGCACCAGTTGTGTTGCCCGGAGTTTATACAGTGAAGCTTTCGGTAGGTGGGAAGAGCTACATGCAGCCGCTCGTGGTCAAAATGGATCCGCGTAATCGTGACTAACGTCGACGCTTACTCCTTCTCGCAATCAACCGGAGTTTAGCAACGCGGTCTTTCGTGTATGGCAGCGTCGAATTCTCCAGCACTGAATAGTGCAGCTTCCGATCTTTATCGCGCTCGGCGAGCAGGAAAATAATCTTCTCGCCAGTGAAGTAGTCTCCCTTGAATCCTGCTTCGGCTCCGTGAAAGTATTCGATCACATCGCCCTTCTTGAATGTTCCTTTGAATGACTCCAGCACTTCCGCACGAACATGCCAGTTCTCATAACCGCCAACGCGATTAGTGATTTCAGCCTGCTGAATGCGAATGTGAGCGACGATGGAAACAACTTTGTAATCGCTTCGGAGATAACTAAGCGACGGCCAGTTCTCGTCATCTTGAGCAAAGACACAAGTGGGCAGAACGAGCAGAAGGATGGACAGTTTAAGCAGTAATTTCAATACTGATTTTGTGCCTTTTTGTGGCTGGTTTTAGTTGAGTTTGATCCCGACGCCCTCATTCGGATCGCGACGGAAGAAACCCCAGAGAATAATCACCAGCGCGATCACTGCGACGGCGGCCACGATGTAGACCCCATACTTGCCCAGGAATGGCGCGCTAACGATTTTGAAGAGAATGATAATCCCGAGAAGAATGACTGCACGCTGGAGTGGACCACGCCGCATGATCCACATTGGCCGGCTCGGCACGTTGGCAAGCTCTTCATACGATTCAAATGCCGGCACGGCTTTTTGCGCAACCGGAGCCTCTTGCCTCTTCTGCTTTACCGCGTTCGGCGCGCCACAGTTCCAGCAGTGCGCGTATTTATCTTCGATTCCAGTTCCACAGTTGCTACAGCGCCACATAATTGGCGACAGATATTATTCTTTCCTGCGCGCTAGTCAAGATAAATAACGCCGAAGGCATTCGCGAATTAAAAGTGAATTGACAGCGCCGCATCGCTGACGGATACTCCGCGAAACTGACATTTAAAGGAGGATTCGGATGCCGAGCATTCGTGCAGCTCTTTTGGTGCCGGCAATTGTTGCTGCTGTTGGGATGTCGACCGGCTCACGTTCTGCGGAAACAGAAACCCCGAGCACGGCGCAAGGCCTCGCAGCGTGGGAGCAAGTCTATTCCGTATTAACTCATCCGCGTTGCATCAACTGTCACACCGCGACCAACTATCCACAACAAGGCGATGACCGACGTCGGCATGTCGCCAATGTGGTGCGAGGTCCGGAAGGTAAGGGTGTGCCAGGTTTGAATTGCGCCGGCTGCCATCAGGAATCTAACGCCGATAGCACCGGTGTTCCCGGTGGTCACAACTGGCATCTTGCACCACTCTCGATGCGCTGGCAGGACATCAACGATCGACCACTCTCGAGCGCCGCCGTTTGTCGCGCGTTGACTGACCGTTCGAAGAATAACAATCTCGATGGACCAGGCTTGCTGAAGCATAACGAAGAGGAGCCACTCGTCAAATGGGCGTGGGCTCCCGGCCGCAGGCCTGACGGATCGACGCGCACACTGCCGCCGATGACACATGAAGAATTCGTCGCTGCTACGCGGCGATGGGTCAAAGCGGGCACGCCGTGTCCAACAAATAAATAGGAGCTGAACGATGGCGACTTACCAATTGAATGTGAACGGAGAGCGGAGGGAACTCAACGTTGATCCCTCGACACCGCTTCTCTGGGTACTGCGTGAAGATTTAAAGATGACGGGAACGAAATTCGGCTGCGGCATCAGCGCGTGCGGCGCGTGCACGGTGCATCTGGCCGGAGTTGCCACGCGTTCATGCATCGTTCCGATCTCGCACGTTGGCGATCGCTCGATAGTCACCATTGAAGGCATCGGCCAGGACACCGTTGGACGAGCCGTTCAGCATGCGTGGGTTGAAACAGATGTCGTTCAGTGCGGCTACTGTCAAAGCGGACAGATCATGGCCGCGGTTGCACTGCTCAAGCAGACACCGAAGCCCACTGAGAAAAATATTGAAGAGTCGATGGGTGGAAATCTCTGTCGCTGTGGGACGTATCCGCGCATTCGCGAAGCAATCAGGACCGCGGCAGCGCAGATAACGAAAGGAGGCGCATGATGATCGCATCTGCTCATCGGGAGCTGAATCGTCGCGGTTTCCTGCGTGTCTCTTTTGCGGCTGCGGGTGGCCTGTTCGTCTCGTTGTATCTCGATCCGAGGGCAGTCGGCGCGCAGGAAGCACCAATGCCGCAGGCGCCGGCCAAAGTTTATCCGCCGGACGCATTTGTGAATATCAGGCCTGACGGCAAAATCGTGATTCAGGTGAATCGTCTCGAGTTTGGTCAGGGAGTGCAAACCGCGTTACCAATGCTACTTGCGGATGAGATGGATGCGGATTGGACCAACGTCATGGCTAACCTCGCGCCCGCAGCCGACGTCTATAAAGATCCACTTTTTGGAATCCAGATCGTCGGCGGCTCAGGTTCGATCGCGCATTCGTTTCAACAATACCGTGAACTCGGCGCAAAAACGCGGGCAATGCTGGTTGCAGCGGCGGCGAATCGCTGGAGCACAACTACTGACAAATGTCGCACAGAGGCGAGTGTGGTCTATGGACCAGACGGCAAATCTGCTACTTACGCTGAGCTGGCGAGTGAAGCAGCGCGCAAGCCAGTGCCGGCGAAGGTGAGCTTGAAGAGTCCGACAGAATTCCGTCTTGTCGGTAAAAGAGTCAAACGGCTGGACAGCGGTGCAAAATGTAATGGCTCATTGAAGTTTGGTCTTGACCTTGATCTTCCGGGAATGAAAGTGGCAGTCGTTGCTCATCCGCCGGTGTTTGGCGGGCGCGTGAAGAAAGTCGTTGATGACGAAGCACGCCGCATTGAAGGTGTTCGCGAAGTCTTTGAGATCCCGCTCGCGAAAGGCAGCGGGGTTGCAGTCGTCGCCGACAAATTCTGGCCTGCGAAACAGGCGCGAAGCCTGCTTAAGATCGATTGGGACGTCACCGGAGTTGAGGCCGCTGACACCGCCGAGTTATGGACCAGGTACCGGCAGCTTGCCCACACGCCCGGCAATGTGGCCGTCAGCAATGGCGATCCGAATGCAATCGACAAGATTGCCGCGGGGAATCGCATCGTTGCTGAGTATGAGTTTCCGTTTCTCGCTCACACACCGATGGAGCCCTTGAACACGACGGTGCGTTTCGATGGCGACCGCGCGGAAGTGTGGGCAGGTTCGCAGTTTCAGACCGTGGATCAGATGGCCGTCGGCGAAGTGCTTGGACTCAAACCCGAGCAGGTCACGTTCCATACTGAAATGGCCGGCGGAGGATTCGGTCGACGCGCTGTTCCTGACTCGCACATCCAACGCGAAGCAGCAACAATCGCCAAACGCCTGCGCGGAACTCCTGTCAAACTCATCTGGACGCGCGAAGACGATGTGCAGGGTGGTTATTACCGGCCAATGCACTTTCATCGCGTGGAAGTGGGTGTTGGACCAGATGGATTACCATTCGCATGGCGGCATGTGATTGTCGGCCAATCAATACTGGGCGGCACTCCGTTTGAATCTTTGCTGGTCAAGAACGGCGTGGACCGAACAGCGACAGAAGGAACCGCCGACACCCAATACAACATTCCGAATCTTCACGTTACAGCTCACCATCCGAAGGTGAACGTGCCTGTGCTTTGGTGGCGCTCGGTCGGGCATACGCACAACGCATTTGTCATGGAGACACTGATCGACGAATTAGCAATGCGCTCGCGAATGGATCCCATCGCTTATCGACAGAAGCTACTCAAGCCGGAAGCCAAAAAACTACTGCGAACACTCGATCTGCTCGATAAAGCGAGTGCCGCCTGGCGCAACAAGTTGCCGCAAGGACACGCACTTGGCGTTTCGTGTCACGAATGTTTTGGGACGGCAGTCGCCTGTGCAGTCGATGTGTCGATTGAAAACAAGCGTCCAAAGATTCACCGGGCGACGATTGCGGTCGATTGCGGCTTGGCGGTGAATCCACTGACGATCGAGAGTCAGTTTCAGGCGGGAATTTCATTCGGCCTGACGCAGCTGATGGCAAAAGGCGCAATCACGTTGAAGAACGGAGTGGTGGAGCAGAGGAATTTCGATGGCTACGTGCCGCCGTACATTGTCGACGCGCCAGTAGCGGTGGATGTTCACATCGTGCCGAGTGCAGAAGCGCCAACCGGCTGCGGTGAACCACCGGTTCCGGTGATCTCGCCCGCAGTCGTGAATGCACTTGCGCGATTGACAGGAAAACGTTATCGCACGCTGCCGCTGGTCGGTGTCTAGGTAGTCTCAGCGCCATGACGGAGAAAACGCATCGCGCACCAGCGGGCGCGGATTGCCCCCGTTTACCGGAACGATCCATAGATCGATCGCGCGGTCATCGTCCAACGACTTTGAGCGTTCGAACACGATCCACTCCCCATCAGGTGAGATGCTGAACTGCCCGGTAAACTCATTTTGGAGCTTCGTTATCTGCGTCGTTTTGCGAGTAGCGAAATCATAGCGAAAGATGTTGGCGGAATCTCTCATCAACGTCTGATTCGAGAATAGAAAACCTGATCCGTCCGGAAGCCAGCGCAGATCGAAGAGTATCTGGTAAGCAATGTCGGAGTAAGTTGTTAGCTTTTCGCCTGGATGCTTTCCGCCCTCAGTGATGCGATAAATTCCCGAATCACCTTCGCCGTTTTCAGAGTAGATCAGTTGATTCGCTGTTGCCTGCGTGGGTCCCCAGTCCCACACGCATGTGCCGAGCGGATTCTTTCCAGCGAACAGCGGATGATATTCGTATTCACCCGGCGTTGGTGTGACTGACGCGCTGTTCAACGTGCAGACACCCGTACGATAACTCACGCGCGATCCGTCCATGCGCCACACAGGACGAAATGCACCCAGGAGATCGATCCCATCACCTGAAATACTGAACACGGGCGCTTTCACAGTCTGTGCGGCGCGCACGTCTACGCCTGTTGTGAACCAGCGATACTTGCCCCAGATCGCAACCACCGCCTGGGCCATGTTTCCGAAATCCGCAACATTCTTGAAGAGCAGTGTCCTCGTCGAACCTGGCGGCAGAGTAATCTGCTGCGGCTCGTCCGCACCTGCGACGTAGATTATGAAAACTCCCGAGCTCGCTTGCGACTGTTGATAAGTGGGCTGGTCGTTGCGAAGTGTGACGCTGACGGATCCCTTCGGATAGCGCGCAAACTCGGCGCGATCGGGTGAATTCGTAATCTTGCGAAAGCCCGAGCCGTCAGGATGGATGCCGTAAAGATCCGCATGATAAAGCGAGTATGCGGCGGCGTGACCGCTGGAGAAAACAAGCTCCTTCCCGTCAGGTCGCCACGCAACCTCGTAAATTCCGAGCTCCTTCTTCGCATCCGGATGCGTCCAGAGTTTGCGATCGTTTGTGCCGTCCGCATTGATGAGACGAATCTCAGTGCCGCCGCGAACGTAAGCGATCGTGCCTGTACGCGGCGCGGTATCTTTCTGCGCGTTAGCGATTGAAATGAAGCACAACAACGCGAGTAAACCCGCGACGCGTGCGGAAATCCTTATTGATCCTGACAACGTCTTAAATGCCATATGATGGTCGCTTTCCTTTCACCGCCCCTGCTTGTTGGAATCGTCACAGTATTAGTTCCACTGATCTCGTCGGGATTATTTGGATCGATCTTTCCGATGCCCTCAACGACAGGTCCTTCTGGGCTAAGCTTTCCCTGCTGGGGAGTGCGCTGGTGCAGATCTTTGTTGAAGGGATTATTACAAGTGCCTTTGACTTCGGTATCAACGGAGTAGGCTCCCTGAGCGTCGACAATGATCGACGGAGGTGATACGTGATACTCGCCTGATCGAGGGTTCATTGTGATACTAAACCCGTTAGTCGTAGCTGTTCCCGAACCCTGGAGTTGTTGAACCGTTGTTCCGGTTCGATAACAGACACCTTTGCCGGTTGAAATTCTTTCTTTAACCATGCTCGCCGTAGCTTTCACCCTCGCTATCGGCGCACCTTGATTGTCTCTTTGACCGGAAATCACGATCTCTGAGTCGTACTGAGCCTGATCATTCCAGGATTGTTTATTAGCGACGGTTTCGGCAGAACCAACTTCCTTAAAACTCGTCGAGTAACTCATCGTGCCTTGCCAGTGTCCCTTACACGGCTCCCAATCTTTGACCACGAAGTAGAAAGGATCGGCGCTGTACCAGTTGGACCGGTACATCGTTTCAAACACTAAACCGACTCCACCTCCGACAGGATCTTTAGTCAAAAACGAGACCACAATACCGGCCATGTCCATTAGGCTTGATAACGCAGTCTCAGCATCTTTGATCTTGGTCGGCTTAATCTGAACGCTGACGGTGACGCCCGCTGCTTTGTTCACTTCAAGAACTTTTCTATGCGTGAGATCTTCTTTCTGCGGCGCGCCGACAACGTCGATCGTCGAGACGCCGTCTTTGTCGGCAGTCTGCTCATTGGGCGCCAGGTTCGAACCCGCCTTCGCTTGTAGATAGACGAGGTTGTCGCTCTCGTCATCACCTTTTATGTAATCAATCACGCTTCCAAGCACGCCGCGGCTGTCGCCACCAAGGACCAGGCTCCATACAACAGTGGTATCGTGTAATGGACCAGAGTCAGGCAGCTCGAGGTCCAGACCCGCAGCATTGAGCAAAGGACGTACGCATTTAAATTTGTCCCACGAGCTGGGAAGAATTTTTAACTTCGCGGTTAACGTTCTGAGCTCACCCGGAGTGGTGTTGCTTTTGGTGCGCTGCAACATGTCACCATCCATGCTGATTTCGACGTCGAGCAGCGAGTAAGTCAGAATAAACTTGAAAACTACGGCAACGAGATTGGCGATCCCCGCGATCTTGCCATAGCTCTCGAGCCTTCCACCGAGCCGGTCAGCGAGTTTTCCGAAAAGTACGCTCGATATAGTTGCGTTTAAATCGAGGACGAGATCCTGGACAGGACCTGTCGGGCATGGTTCCTGCCAGTTCTCTGAACTCACTCTTACGAACGGCGACCGCGCGTGAGAATTTTGCACTGCCTCCTTGGAATGTGGTGACCTGTCAAAACTCGACGCGCGCCGGGCTATTGGTTTCTGTAGTGCTGCGAGATCGCCCGTTAGACGACGCAGAATTAGACTGACCTGGATTGAGTCGAGCCGAGTCTTGGTTGGATCGACGTTGCCGAGCAGATCGCTTGCCGGTTCACCGTTCCTGCCCAGCTCAACAATGAACCGCGACAAAAAGCGCACCGAAGGATTCGTGCTGTTTGCACCTGCGCGAATACCATCGAGCAGCACATCGGCCAGTGGCACAGCTTTCAATTCGGGGACACCACGAGCAAAAGCTTCGCTCAAGTGTGAGAGCATAACGCCGTAGCCTTCGCCGTAGAGTTTTGCGGTCGCGGCTAGCTCAGATGCGTCAAGGATCAAGCCTTGCCCGCGGTGTTGCGTTTGCATGACGCTGCCGTCCGAATCGCGCACGCCGAAGCCTGCGGCGAGGACAGCCGCGTACAGGGCGGCAATTGAGGAGTCGTCGCGAAGACTGACAGCCTTCGCCAACTCAGCCGCTTGTTGGTCGACATTTCCGTGAGGCAAACGCGCGGGCTCAGGCAGTTTGCCTTCAGCGAAAGCCTTGGCCATGACCAGAGCCTGCGGTGAGCGCTTTAGTTTTACGGGCTGTCGTCGTGGCGCAACCTGTTTATCACTTCCCTGCCGAGGCGCTTGACCGGCAATTGGAAGTTGCACCAGCAGAACGCTGAGTATTACACACAAAACTAAAGAGACTCTTAGCCTGCGGAGCAGGCGTAAGCATAAAGCCTGGGGCGCCAGCCCCAGGATCGAAGAACGTGATTTTTGTAGCCCGTAAAACGGGCGGCAGCACTCATTACTGTGCGCGGTCGCCCGCTTCGCGGGCTGACTCTCTAAATCAAACGCCGTCCTGGGGCTTGCGCCCCAGGCTTTATGCTTACGCCTGCTCCGCAGGCTAAGTGATTTCATCAGCAATTTCATGGTGTTTGCGAGAGTGCTGAAGTCATAGTTTTGCTCCTTCAGCAGTTAACGCAGGAATTCGCAATGAAACGGCTCAAAATATTTTCAGCCGCAAAAGGCACAAAAATCACAAAACTCATTTGGAAGACGTTTGTGCCTTTTGTGCCTCTTTGCGGCTGATTTGCTAATATTCAACCCTCCCTCGGTTCAAATGGTTTATCCCAAAACAGCACTCGATGAACTCATGCCCGTCGTCTACGACGAGTTGCGCCGGCTTGCGCAGAAGTACCTCAGTCGAGAGCGCCCCGATCACACTCTGCAAACTACTGCTCTCGTTCACGAAGCATATCTACGTCTTGTCGATCAGAAGGCGGTGAATTGGGAAAACCGCGCGCAGTTCTTCGGTATTGCGGCCCGCATGATGAGACGAATCCTGATCAACCATGCCAAAGATCGGCAGGCGAAGAAACGACAGGGATATGCCGTGCGCGTTTCGCTCGATGCCGCGGTGAACTTTTTTGAAAAGGCCGAGCTCGATCTGGCAGCACTCGACGAGGCATTGAATGAGCTTGCCCTTCTTGATCCTCAACAAGCTCAGATCGTTGAATTGCGCTTTTTTGGAGGACTCACCATCGAAGAGGTTTCGGAGGTGTTGGAGATATCACGGGCTACAACGAAGCGCGAATGGGACTCTGCAAAACTCTGGCTTCGTCGCCAGCTCGGCAGCGGGAGGTAACAAACATCACCCCACAGCGTTGGCAACAGGTCAAGCAATTGCTCACGCACGCGTTAGAGCTCGACACGCGACAGCGGCAATCGTTCCTCGATTCCGCGTGCGCGAACGACGCCGGTCTCCGCGCCGAGATCGACCACTTGTTGGACCAGCAAGTGGATTCGAGCCGCGACATGCTGGAGCAATGTGCGTCCGACGCGTCTCGACTGCGATTCAACACTCATGAAAACGGGACAAAAGCAGGAACACGCATCGGCTCTTACAAGATTCTGCGCGAGATCGGTCACGGCGGCATGGGTGCAGTTTATCTCGCTGAACGCGACGATGAGCACTATCGCCAGCAAGTCGCAATCAAATTAATCAAACCGGGTTTGGGTGGCGAAGCAATTCGCAAGCGTTTCCGCAATGAGATGCAAATTCTCGCTGATCTCAATCACCCGAACATCGCGAGATTGTTCGACGGTGGTGAGACTGTCGACGGCGTGCCTTACCTGGTGATGGAATACGTCGAAGGACGTCCGATAGACGTGTTCTGCGACGAGCAACAACTCACGATTGAAGAACGCCTGAAAATCTTTTCGACTGTTTGTGCCGCCGTCCAGTATGCACACCAGCACCTGGTCATCCATCGGGATATCAAACCCGGCAACATTCTCGTCAACGAAGAAGGTGTACCGAAACTCGTAGACTTCGGCATCGCGAAGCTTCTCGATCCTGACCGGACAGATGCGACGGCAACAGCAATGCCTTTTATGACACCCGACTACGCCAGTCCCGAGCAAGTTCGCGGTGTCGCTGTTAGTACAGCGACTGACATCTATTCGCTCGGCGTTGTCCTATATCAACTGCTTACTGGCCGTCGTCCGTATCGTGTGAAGAGTGGCGTCGCGCACGAGATAGCGAAAGCGATCTGTGAGGAAGATCCGGAACGGCCCAGCACGACTCAGCTTCCTTCATCTCGCCGCACAAATGCTCGCGAGAAACGACTCGACGCCGATCTCGATAACATCGTGCTGATGGCGATGCGCAAGGAGCCACAACGACGTTACGCTACGGCCGAGCAGTTTGCGGAAGACATCCGGCGCTATTTGAACGGGTTACCGATACGAGCGCGTGCTGACACGTTTGGCTATCGCACCGGCAAGTTTATTCATCGTCATAAATTGGGTGTCGCTGCTGCGATGATCATCGTGCTCACACTTTTGATCGGCATCGTAGCAACCGTGTGGCAGGCACGTGTCGCGCGTGCGGAACGAGCGCGTGCGGAGAGACGCTTCAACGAAGTGAGGCAATTGGCAAACTCGTTTGTATTCGAGGTTCACGATGCAGTCGTAAATTTACCCGGCTCGACACCCGCACGTTCATTGATAGTGCAACGCGGGTTGAAATATCTCGATAGCCTCGCACAGGATGCCGCTGGCGATCGTGGTCTTCAGCGCGAGCTCGCTGCTGCTTATGAAAAACTGGGTACCGTGCAGTACACGCCTTCAGTAGCACATCTCGGCGATCTGACTGGCGCACTGCAGAGCCATCGTAAAGCTGCGGCACTTCGCGAAGCACTCGTAGCTGCTGATCCAAATAATTTAGACTATCGACGTGAACTGCTCGATAGCTACTGGTTCATTGCTACTTTAGTCGGCAGGCAGGGTGACATGGCCCAGGAGTTGGACATAATCCGCCGGCAATTGCCGGAGCGCGAACAACTCGCTGCGGCCGAGAAGAGCGCGTTTGTCGATCGTTATAATCTGGCCGGCACGTATGCGTACATCGGCAGCTTATTGATGCAGATGGGCGATGCGAATGGCGCACTCGATAATCAAAGAAAAGCATTGAAGATACGAGAGGAATTGTCCGGGTTGGATCCTGACCAAGCGCGATCGAGTCGCGCGCTGACGATCTCTTACGAGTATCTCGGTCTCGCGGAAAATCTCGCAGGCGACACAAAAGGCGCGCTCGAGCTACAGCAGCGCGGACTACAGGTGCGCGAAGCGCTTGTTGCTGCCGATCCGCTCAATACTGATCTGCGCCTGATGTTGGTCGAGAGTCATCGTTTTGTTGGCGACATGTATTTGAAGCTCGGAGAGGTGAAGCAGGCTCGTGAGCACTACACGAAGCAGTTATCCCTGGTCAAAGAAATGGTTACTGCCGATCCTGCGGACGCACAGCTTCTCGCTAACGAAGCGGTAGCGCTTATCAAAGTCGGAGATGTGGACGCCGCCATAGGTCGAACTGCAAATGCATTGTCGAACTATCGTGAAGCGCTTAAGATTCGTGAACAACTCAGTGCGGCCGTCCCATCTGATGTTTACCTTCGTCGCGATGTGGAGGAGGCGCAGAAAAAATTTACGCCATGAATAAACTTGAGCTAACACATACGCCTGTCGCAAAAGCAGCAATGCTGATTCGAAAGCCGGTTGCGGAAGTCTTCGAAGCCTTCATCGATCCGGCAATCACCTCGCGTTTCTGGTTCACGAAGAGCACCGGACGTTTAGAGCCTGGCAAGCACATCAAGTGGACGTGGGAGATGTACGACATCGCTATCAACGTCGTCGTTAAAGAGATAGAAGTTAACAAGAGAATCGTGCTCGACTGGGGAAACTATGGCGCTATGACTACTGTCGAGTGGATCTTCACGCCGTACGAAGGCGACACGACTTACGTCACGATCACCAACTCCGGTTTTCAGGGAGATGGCGACAAGGTCGTCCGAGATGCGCTCGATTCAACTGGCGGATTCACGTGGGTTCTTGCGGGGCTGAAAGCCTTGCTCGAACACAACATCGAACTGAATGTAGTTGCAGATGCATTTCCGAAAGGGATTAGTCACTAACGTAATCCTGTATATTCACCGACGATATGTCTAAGGATGCTACGTTTCCTGACGAGCTCGTTGAAGCGTTGCGAAAGGCAAAGATCCTTGGTGTTCGCGCCGGAACTGAACATCGCTACACGGGTGTTTGGGTCGTGGTGGTCGATGATCGAGTGTTTGTGCGCTCGTGGAATGACAAACCGACCGGATGGTTCCGCGCTTTCAAAACGGAACCGAGCGGGATGATTCAGGTCGGCGAGCGTGAGATTCCTGTTCGAGGCAAAGTAGTACGAAGCGCGCGCCTTCGTGATGCGGTTACCGCGGCGTATGGCGAGAAGTACAACACGAAAGCGTCGCAAAAGTGGGTGAAGGGATTTGCCGAACCGGCGCGATTAGCGGCGACGCTCGAGTTCGTGCCTTATCGATAAAATCCGTGGAAATCCGTGGCTAAGAAAATACTCCCTCTTCTGCTCTTGCTTGTCTTCGCTCCGTCTGTTTGCGCGCAGCAAGTTGATCTGATCACAAACGTCGACGGTCGAAAGACAACCAGTCTCAACGGCCAATGGCAAACGATCGTCGACCCTTACGAATCCGGCTTCTACAACTACCGTCGTGAACCGATGGAAAACGGTTATTTTAAGAACACGAAACCGAAAAGTAAGACTGATCTGATCGAGTATGACTTCGACAGCTCGGGGACGTTGCAGGTGCCGGGCGATTGGAACACGCAGACAGACCAGTTGTTCTTTTACGAAGGCACAGTCTGGTACAAGAAATCTTTCGATTACCAGCGCAAGCCAAACACGCGTGTCTTTGTCTATTTCGGTGCAGCCAATTACTTCGCAGACGTTTTCCTCAACGGCGAGAAGATCGGACAACACGAAGGCGGCTTCACGCCATTCAATTTTGAGATCACGAGTCTCGTTCGCGAGACAGGCAACTTTCTCGTGGTGAAAGTTGACAACAAGCGACGCCGCGATGCTGTGCCGACATGGATCACAGATTGGTGGAACTATGGCGGGCTCACTCGTGACGTGAAGCTCATCGAGACGCCGACCACGTTTATTCACGACTACCTGATCCAGCTTCAGAAAAGCTCACGAAATCGGATCAGTGGTTATGTGAAGCTGGGCGGCGACAAGCTCAATCAACGAATCACGGTGCGCATTCCTGAAGCTGGGTTCAGTAGATCTTTCAACACAGATGCACGCGGATTGGCGACGATCGACTTCAACGCTGATCTTAAGTTGTGGTCGCCGGAGAATCCCAAGCTCTACGACGTGACGATCGAAGCAGAGACTGATCGAGTGCAGGAGCAGATCGGTTTTCGCAGTATTGAAACAAGAGGCACTGAGATTCTGCTGAATGGACAGCCCATCTTTCTTCGCGGTATTTGCATTCATGAGGAAGCGCCTTTTCGCGGTGGGCGTGCGTACAGTCGCGAGGATGCGCAAACACTGCTCGGCTGGGCCAAAGAGTTGGGTGCGAATTTCGTTAGACTGGCCCACTATCCGCACAATGAGTTCATGATTCGGGAAGCGGACAGACTGGGCATCATGGTGTGGTCAGAGATTCCTGTTTATTGGACCATCCAGTGGGAGAACCCCGGTACGCTTGAGAATGCTCGGAATCAGTTGAGTGAAATGATCGCGCGCGACAAGAACCGCGCTGCGATTATCATCTGGTCAGTGGCTAACGAGACACCACTTAGCGACGCGCGTCTGTCATTCTTGAAGAATCTGATCTCGCATGCGCGAAGTCTCGATTCCAGTCGCTTGCTATCAGCAGCGATGGAACGTCACTACACCAACGAGACGACGCAGATGATCGACGATCCGCTCGGAGAATATCTCGACGTGCTTGGGTGTAATGAGTATGTGGGCTGGTACGATGGTCTGCCGGAGAAGGCTGACGGGTTGGAATGGAAGTCGAAATATCAGAAGCCGCTTGTGATGAGTGAATTCGGCGGCGATGCTTTGTATGGACATCACGGCGATGCGTTGACACGATGGACCGAGGAGTATCAGGAGAGTATTTATCAGCACCAGATTGCGATGTTGAAAAAGATTCCGTTTCTGCGCGGCACGTCACCATGGATCCTGACGGACTTCCGCTCCCCACGCCGGCCGCTGCCGAAGATCCAGGATTACTGGAACCGCAAAGGATTGATTTCAAATCGTGGCGAGAAGAAGAAGGCGTTCTACGTGTTGCAGCAGTGGTATCGAGAGCTGCAAAAGTAGTAGATCGTCAAAACTCGCTCCCCAGGATAGTGGCCGTCACGAGCTCAAAATAAACGACAATACAAGTGAGGATCGAGGTGAGAATAACGACTCGCAGTCCGTGATACCGATCCATATCCGCAACTTTCTTCACCAACAAGATGATTCCGACAAGCAGCATCAGAAGATGAATGGCCTCTGGGAGATATAAATCAAAGAGCACAGATGTTTCCAACGTACAATTCATGGCTTCTAATTAGACCCCGCCCTGTTAATGAATGTTCCTGGGTAGCTAGGAGCTTTAGCTGGACTGCGAAAAAGTTTAGAGTTCAAACTTTAGCTTGCATGCCTGAAGGTCAAGTCCGCAAGCTAAAGCTTGAACTCTAAACTTTCTTCAAACCATCTAAAGTTCGCGACCGATTTTCGTAAAAATCAATGGCACTTATTTTAATTTCGTAGGTGGTGGTACCATGATTCGCGCAACAAGTTCCCGAACCAACTCTCAGAGGAGGATAACAATGATTCATCCAACTCTTTCTCGGCGTAGCTTTTCAAAACTGATCGGTGCAGGCGCAGCCTATGCCGTGCTGCGATCTCGAAGTGATGTGACGGGAGCCTGGCGAGCGAAGGAAGCAACGCCAAATATCGTCCGCCTCAGCTCAAACGAAAACCCATATGGCCCATCGCAGGCAGCTTTAAAAGCAATGACCGACGGGTTCAACCTCGCCTGGCGATATCCGGATGAGCATGCCGACAGGCTGGCTGACGAGTTGGCGCGACTGCACAACGTTCCGGTGGATCAGGTGTTGCTCGGTGACGGCTCCGGAGAGATCCTGAAATTATGCGCCGCTGCTTTCAGCGGCAGAGATAAAAAGCTCGTCATTGCCAATCCGACTTTCGAAGCCATCGCACGCCACGCAGGCGTGGCGAATGCGGAGGTTCTGAAGATCGATCTGGCGCAGGATTACAGTCACGACTTGAAGAAGATGCTAGCCTCGGCAAACGGCGCTGGTCTTGTTTACATCTGCAACCCAAACAACCCAACCGCCAGCATCACTCCCAAAAACGAGTTGTCAGACTTTCTCGCGAAGCTCTCGCCCACGACGATCGTTCTGGTTGACGAGGCTTACCATCACTACGTCGAGACGCCAGATTACGAAAGCGTGATTCCGCTCGTGAAGCAGTATCCAAATCTTATTGTCGCCCGCACGTTTTCAAAAATCTACGGCATGGCCGGTCTGCGTTGCGGCTACTGCGTCACACAGCACGCCAATATCGCACGCATGAGAACGCATCAGATATTCGACAGTGTAAACATCATGGCCGTCGTCGCCGCACTCGCGAGCCTGAAGGATACTGACCAGGTGCCACGAGGCCGCAAACTTAACACCGAGGTGAAAAAGAGCGTCTACGCGGAACTCGATACTCTCGGTTACCATTACATTCCATCACACGCAAATTTTATGATGATCGATCTTCGTCGTGAGGTGAGGCCGGTTATTGATGCAATGCGCACTCGCGGAGTCGAGGTTGGGCGTCTCTTCCCTGCCCTGCCGAACTTCATGCGCGTCACTATCGGCACCAGCTCAGAGATGAAGCAGTTCCTGACCACTTTCAGAGACGTTATGGTCCAGGCATGAAAGCATCAGCTTAAAGTAGTGCAAATGCTGAAATTTATATCAATGCTTGGTCTCGTGGTGATGATTGCCGCTTTCATTGGCCTCTACAAGATTGGTGCTCTCTTTTCTGCTCAGCCTATCGCAATTGCTTTTCAAGCGCTGGCTGTGGCGTTGATGATTTGGGCATGTGTTTTAGATTTTGAAACTCATTCCAATACGCATGCGTAAACAACGCCCAATGAGTATCCTTTCTTCGAAAATGCAAATTAATCGCAGCGTCTACATTCTTTCGTGTATAGCCGGCGTGCTGTTCTTAATGTCACTGACAGTTCACGCACAGGATTCGGCGTGGCCGCAGTTCCGTGGGCCGGACTCAAATCCGGTCGGAACACATGCGCGGCTCGTCGATCGCTGGTCCAAAACGGAGAACGTGGAGTGGTCGCAGGAAATTCCAGGTCGCGGCTGGTCCTCGCCAATCGTGACTGGCGGTAAGGTGTACGTAACCACCGTCACAACAGATGGCAAGTCGAAGCCACCGCAGACCGGCACGGAATACAGCAATGAATACGTCGCAGAACTACAAAAACAAGGACTCTCGATAGAGGAGATCATCAAGCGTGTAACTGAGCGTGATATCGAGCTGCCGCACGAAGTCACGCTGCATTACCTGCTCTATCGTCTCGACCTGAAGAGCGGCAAGGTGGAATGGACGAAGGAGTTCTTCACAGGCCGTCCGCCAGGCGGTCGTCATCGCAAAAACAGCTTCGTTTCCGAGACTCCTGTGACGGACGGAAAGTTGATCTACGTGTATGTGGCGAATCTCGGGTTGTGGGCGTTTGACTTGAAAGGCAATCAGGCTTGGACCACTCCGCTCGAAGCAAATCCGATTTACCTCGAGTTGGGAACAGGCAGCTCGCCAGTGCTGGCCGGCAACCTGCTGGTTATCGTTTGCGACAACGAGAAACAGCAATACATCGCCGCCTTTGATAAGCAGACTGGCAAACAACTCTGGCGCACGAATCGAGATCTCGGCGGCACTGGACAGCCACGGCAGCGATCGGGATGGTCCACACCGTATATCTGGCGACACGCACAGCGAACCGAGATCGTGACGATTGGACCAGAGACTGTGGTTAGTTACGATTTGCAAGGCAAAGAGCTGTGGCGCCTGAAGGGAACGGCTGGCACGCCCATCCCAACGCCTTTTGCTTACGAAGGTTTACTTTATATAAATGGTGGTCGAGGTCGTCCGTTGTTCGCGATTAAACCGGGTGCTGCCGGCGATATTTCTCTCAAGGAAGATCAAACGTCGAATGAGTATGTGGTTTGGTCACAGCCGCGTGGTGGAACTTACCTGCCATCGTCGGTCGCTTATCAAGGTGCCATCTACACGCTGACCGAAACCGGAATCTTGAATCGCTTCGACGCGAAGACTGGAAAGCAAACTTACAAGACACGGATTGATCCCGCGGCCACGGCGTTTACGACGTCGCCCTGGGTTTACAATGGCAAATTATTTTGCCTCAGCGAAGAAGGCCAAACGTTCGTTGTCAGCACGGGTGAACAGTTCCAGTTGTTGCATGTGAACGAGCTGGATGACATGGCGCAGGCATCGCCCGCGCTCGTTGGTGAACGCCTGTTGATACGCACCGAACACCGGCTTTACTCGATCCGCCAGAAGAGTTAGCTTGCCGAAACGCACTGAAGACGAAGAAGCGTTGATCGCCGCGTGGCACACGAACCACCGCGTTACTTCTTACCTGATTGAGAATCTGCCGCCCGAGTTGTGGTCCATGAGTGTGCCTGGCTATCCGCGCCGCACAATTCGGATGATCGCAGCGCATATTCACAACGCCAGGTGCATGTGGATCAAGAGTCTGGGAGCGAAGCATGGCATTGTGGTTCCGAGCCATGTCGATGGCCGCACCGTTCGGCCTTCAGAATTGACGCGAGCCCTCAAACGCAGCAGCGAAGGGATGATCGCATTGATCCGGCTCGGCATGGCTCGAGGCGGCGCGGTCCCGCCAGCAACGTGGCAGAACTTCCCTACCGACCTCGTACACTTTCTCAACTACTTCGTCGCTCACGAGGCGCACCACCGCGGCCAACTCGTAATGTTGGCACGCCAACTGGGCCATCGCCTCCCACCAGAAGTAACCGCCGGGCTGTGGCAATGGAAGAAACGCTCGCGCGAATAAAACCGTATAGAGGACTTGACATAGTTCAGAGTTCAAGCTTTAGCTTGCCTGCGTGACAGCAACGAACCGCAAGCTAAAGCTTGAACTCTGAACTAAACGTAAATCCGGTAGATAGTCAAACATCCGCTTCGGACGCAGCGGCGGTGCGCTCGCGGGAGAAAAGGAATAATGGGAGTGCCAGGGAGACGCCGACTAAAAGCGTGCAGAGGATGTAAATCCAGAGGTGAGGTATTCGCTGCTTGCGTCCTTCCAGAAGGATGAAGCCCCATAGCATCACTGCTGAAACCACCACGTCCATCGCAAAGAACATCGCGATATCATTTTGAAATAGCTGGTGTGCAAAGACGGAGGCGTCGAGGCCGTTTGCCTGCACGAAGTGAGCAAGAAAGGTGAACGGCAAAACGGTGCCGGCAATCGCGCCGCAAAGGAAGAACCGTTTCATTTTTCGTCACTCAACTCTACCGCTTTCAAAACACGGGCAATGCCACGATTAATATGCGCTCCGAGAGCTACAAGCCCCAGCACGACAATCGAGTAGCAGCTCACCGTCGAGATGAGAAGCAGCACGTGTAATCGATTCGAGAGGTCAGCCAGGAGCAGGAAACTGACGATGAATGCACTCTCGACGATCGCAGCTCCGATGAAAGCCAGTTTGAAATTCCGCTCGCTCCGGTCAATACGCGCCAGAGCTGCGGCCCTGACACGATCAAGATCTACAGTCTGTGACATTACAATTCCCTTTCACTTCTGCGTAGCGTAGAACACTCCAATCGCTGTCACGATAAACTCGACAACAGCCAACACAATCAACGCACGCTTGAATCGCCGTTTGAACCTGATTGATTCTTCTAAACTCTCCTGCATTTCATTGCTCCTTTCTCTCAAAATTCCGACGCAGACATTCGAGGCCGTACGCCAATCGAGACTTCGCAGTGCCAAGCGGAATATCCAATACAGCAGCCGTCTCAACGAGCGACATCTCGTGCAGGTAAAACAGGACCACGACTGCACGACTAGCCGGCGATAGGTTGCCAACCAACTGCGGCAAACTCTCAATCACCTCACGTGAAAACTCGCCGTCATGCTCGTCAGCAGGAATCGCCGTCAAGATCTCTTCGTCTCTAATCTGCTCGCTCCAACGACGCTCACGATTCAAATATCTAAACGCCTCGCGTGATGCGATCTGATAAGTCCAGGCGCGAAAAGCGTGGGGCTCGCGCAACCATCGCAGCTTTCGATAGATGCGAATGAAGACTTCCTGAAGAATGTCTTCCGCCAGATGCTGATCTCTCACGAGACTGACGATGTAACGAAACAACGGCTCCTGAACACTCCTGAAGAGCTCGTTCAAAGCCTCGTGACTGCCGGACTGCGCCTGCAACACCCACCAGCTTTCGCGCTGCAAGGCTGCTTCATCGCCCATGCACCTATTATGACCCGAGGAATGTGAATCAGGTTCGAATGGACAAACAAGATTTTGTGCCTTCTGTGCTTCTTTGCGGCTCTATTTGCAAAAATTTCGCGATGAAAGATTAGTCAAATCGGAGCAAACAAATTAAAGCGAGGCGATTATGCAGGTAGTTGTTTGCAGCAAGTGTGGAGCGAAAAACCGAGTCGAGGAAAGCAGACTGGCAACCAGCGAAGCAAAATGCGGCCGTTGCGGGCAAAAGTTACCTGCGGTTGCAGCCGGTGAACAGGATTCAAAGCCGGTAGTTATCACTGACCAGACGTTTGAACGCGAGGTATTGCAAACCAGAGGACAACCGATTCTCGTCGATTGCTGGGCGCCGTGGTGCGGTCCATGCCGGATGATCGCGCCGGTCCTGGACCAGCTTGCGGCGGAGTCGAGTGGGCGTTATCGAATAGCTAAACTCAATGTTGACGACAACCCGCAAATAGCTTCCCGTTTTAACATCGCGAGCATCCCCACGCTGCTCATCTTTAAGGACGGCAAACTCGTCGACCGCTTGATCGGTGTGCAGCCAAAGCAAACGATCGCCGAGCGTCTACAGCTTGCTGCCAGTGTTGCTGCGTAAGTTGTTAGTGGCTTACTTGAGCGTCTCCAATTCTTTCCGACACGCTTGCTGAATGCGTAACGTGTTCGCTTTGCTCTGGGATCCACTGTAACCATCGTCCGGTATTAGCCAGTCACCCTCTTCGCCCTCGATTAAGTGGCCGAGCTCGTGCAATAGAATCAATGCCCTCGCCTGACGTGTGCCAGGCGCGAAGTCGCCGACGTCGGGCGGAAACCTTCGCATCCAATCTGAACGACGCTGATAAAACGAACCCTTAGTGTTCACTGTAGTCCGCTGAAACAATCGATAGGCAACATGCACGGAAGGATCGTAAATCTTGAGAGGTCTTCCCCTCATCTGAAAGGATATCTCTGGCTCTAGCGTTCGCGACTCGATCTGCATAGCAAATCTGTTAAGCACCGTAATAGCCGAGCCTGGGCCACCATAAAAGCTGCTACACGTGTTCTGACTACTAACAATCTTGAAGACGTCAAAATACGCTTGCGTCAGAGCCCAGTCTTTCTTTGCTAAGACGAGCGGCCGCGGCTGCTGTTCGGAAAGCACGGCAACCACCGGTTTGTTATCGTCGCTTACCTCTTGAGCTTGTAACTGCGCCGATAGCAATAAGAGACTGAGTACGCTGCTGGTCCAAAGGGACATGTCTCACACCCCCTTGCAAATCAGTTCTGCAACGCAGAATTGATAACTCAGTGGCGTTCAGATGTATTGGAGCAACGTAGCAGTCGTGTATGTGATTAGCCTTAAACGACGCCGTTCGAGAAAGCTCTGAATTCAGCCGGAGTAAACCCGGTGTGCTGCTTGAATAGATGACTGAAATGACTTTGGTCGTAGAAGCCAGCGGCCGCAGCAATCTCTGCGATCGAATCTTCGGTCTCGGATAGTTGGCGGGTGGCCCAGTCGAGACGGAGCCGCCGAAGATACTCGCCCACTGTTGTTTGATAATGCTTCTTGAAAGCGCGCGCCAAATGCGTCGGATGCACTCCTACAATATTTGCGATCTCAACCAAATTTATCGAGTCGTTGAATCTTCCGTGCAGCAGATCTCGTGCTTGCATCAACCAGTGCGGCGGCCGAACGGGCGACTTAATTAATGATCGCGACGCATGTCCCAACATTTCCAGCATCAATCCCTCGACAATAATCGGCGCGATGCTGTCTCTTATTTTTGACTCACGATAGATGCGTAATGCGAGTGCAGGCACGGGACCGCCTGTAAAGTGCCTGTAACCTTCAAAAACTCTCAGGAAGTGACGGCACGTTTCGAGCCATTTGTCCTCCAGCTCAATCATGCAGCCGCGATGAGGAACGCTTCCATACTGGTTGGAATGCGTTAGTTCCGGACCACGCATGATCACACCGCCGGGTTCATTGATGATACGAACGCGCTCAATGATCTCTATCTCCTGGCCCGTCAACGTCAAACAAATGGTCGGCTTGATATGAGTATGATCCGGAATTGTGGAAGAAGGCGCATGCAGTGTTTCTTTTAATGTCAAGCCCGTGAGGCTGAGCGTATTGAGCACCTGACGGCCGCTGCAAACGGCACGGTTACATTCTTTTGGATAACTTAGCAGATTTTGGAGATGCATCTTGCCTGCGTCGATCAGACATTGGTCTAAACGATTACGAAGGCAAGAATGTTCACTTGCTGCAAGCGAATGAGACGCACATTACGCGGGCTTCAATCCAAACCACTGAAACGCTTTCGCAGGATTCCCATTCATTGTCACCACTTCAACTTCATCGAGAGCGACCATCTCAAAATCGCGAGTGAGCGTTTCGATCCATTTCGGATCGTGATGCCGCACAGTAACGCCTTCAGGAAGATCGAAGACTCCGTAGATTCCATATTTCTGCTCATCGCGAGCGTACCGGGTCAGATTTCGTTCGTCAGTCTGTAACCACAAATCGCTGATGTAGAGGAGTCCGCCGCGCTTCAACACACGATGCACTTCTTTTACGATCGCGCGTTGTCCATCGTCGGTTGGAACGCACGTGAGAACTGTGAACAATAAAACAGCATCTACGGACGCGTCCGGCAGTGGAATTGTTGACGATTCAATTTGGTGGAATGTGATCTCCGGAAATCGTGCGCGTGCGGCAGCGATCATGGCCCGCGAGAAATCGAGGCCGATCAAATCGTAATATTCTTCATTGAACAACTCACCAAGAGTTCGCCCGTATCCACAACCATAGTCGAGAATCCGACTTTCAGGATATAGCCACTGACGCACGCGCCGGACGTTCAGTGGATGGTGGAATGATTTTTGTGAACCTTGTGTGTTCCAGTATTCGAGTTGAGAATCCAGATCTACCAATGTTTATCACTTCCTATTACACGAGCGGTACGTAATCGTATTCTCCTATTCCTTGCAGAACCAGAAACGTTGCGGAGGTGTCGCCATCGTTCGTCACGAGATGCGGTCGGCCTGCCTTGACGCAATAGCTGGTGCCGGGCGCGAGTCGTATGTCCTCGTCAGGGTTTTGCAGAAACAATCGGATATTTCCCTCTATCGCGTAGAAGGTGTCGTCGATCTTAGTGTGAAGATGCCATGGTACTTTTTGAGTGGGCGAAATCTGAAGCTCGCTAATTCTGAAGCCCGGTCTCTGGCCGTAGTAGGCACGACGTTCGACGTCATACAAGTGGCTGGCGTCTTTCACAGGTTCTTTCTTTTCCATTCGTCCTCCTCGGCTTGTCGGCGCAGTGGAAGTGAAAGAGTAGCAGAAGCGGCGAATAGTTTCACACCAAGAGCTTAATCAACTTAGCGTTTACTGTGCTCTCGTTAATTTGTAAATGAGCCACACTAATCGGCAGGCTGAATCTTCTTGGACCAGCGCTTCCGGGATTCACATAGAGGACGCCGCGCTTCTCCTCAACGACGGGTTTGTGTGAGTGCCCGCTGACGACTACCTGAAATGTCCCGACTGGACTGATGTCGATCTCTTTCAGGTCGTGCAACATGTAAATCGAAACGGAGTCGATCTGTACGACTTCCCAAGTCGGAAGTGCTTCGGCCCAGTCGCCCTTGTCGTTGTTCCCGCGCACTGCAACAACAGGTGCAATGTCGCGCAAATCATCGAGTACTGCGGAACTGCCGATGTCGCCGGCGTGAAGAATCATCTCGACACCAGCCAACGCGTCGATAGCCTGAGGACGCAGAAGGCCGTGCGTATCAGAAATCACTCCAATAAGTTTTTCGCGTGCAGTTCCCATCGTGTAAAAATCAGCCACAAGAAAGCGCAAATGCATACTGAAACAAGGTACCGATACAGTATGCATTTGCGCTTTTTGTGCCTTTTGTGGCCGCTTTATTTAGAAGCTCTCGACTCCTCTGAACCCTTTCTTGGCCGTCTTCATGATCCAGCCGAGAACACGAGCCGTGTCGTAGCAGTAACCTAAAATGTAGTTACACGTCGAAAGACAGTGCGTCGAGCACTCGCGCTTCATTTCGTCAAGCTGTTTCACATCAAACTTGTGATTGCCGACGACGCCCCAATCGTGCGTAGCTGAATACATCGGGAAACATGGGGCCAACGAGCCGTCTGTCCGGATGATGAGTGAGTTCTGGCCAGCTCGGCACTGCCACTCAGGAACCTTTCCGCGCATGAGCAGCTTCATGTCTTCCATGTGCTGGACGGGGTTCACCATCTTGTAACCTTCATTGCGACGTTTATCGTTCAGCCAGTCAAGTAAAGCATCGACCTTCGGCCAATCGTCGGGCGTGAGATAAGTCTCATTCTCCGAAAGATGCTTGAAGTGATCCTGCTCAGTCATCGGAGTCTCGTTGATGTGATAGTCGGTAGCGATTCCGTTAGCACGAGCAATCTCAGTGAGTTCCTTAACATCGTCCATGTTGTTATGACAGATGTTG
>DASUYO010000274.1:0-3056 GCA_036377375.1 Pyrinomonadaceae bacterium | reverse complement strand
GCGCGCGGCGTCGCCTAACGTGGCGTTCCCGCGGAGCGCTTCTAATATCGCAGCTATAAACATCTTGCTCCTCCGGAGCAAAGCTTTGGCTCCAGAGATGGGTAACGAATAGTTCAGAGTTCAAGCTTTAGCTTGCGGACTTGACTGTCACGCATGCAAGCTAAAGCTTGAACTCTGAACTTTTTACGCATCCATCTGTGGGTGTGCTATTTTCTCACGAAATGACACCCCCGAGACTATTTATCCGCGTCGCACTCCTGACGTTTTTAGCAGCTTTTGTTAGTTCGACCGTCCCGGCGCAAAGACTGACGCCACATCACATTTCGCTCGCCAACGGGAAGTCGTTTGACCTGAACCTTCCCCGCGGATACGAGATCAGCATCGCAGCCCAAGGTCTGAAGCGCGTGCGCTTCATGACGCTGAGTCCCGACAACCGGATCTTCGTCACGGACATGTTCAATAAAACGGACAATCGACGTGGCGTGGTCTACATACTCGAGCAGTTTGATCCCGACACAAGGGTATTCAAGAAAGTAACCAAATACCTCAGCGGCTTGCGCAATCCCAATAATGTCGCGTTTTACACCGATACGAATGGGAAGAGCTGGTTGTATTTGGCTTTAACCGATCGTCTCGTGCGCTATCCATACCGCTCAGGCGACAACGCGCCATCCGGCGAGTCGCAAGTATTGGCGACTTTTCCTGATTACGGTCTCGGATACAAATACGGCGGCTGGCATTTGACACGCACGGTACTCATCGGCGGCGATCGAAAGCTCTACGTCGCGGTGGGAAGCAGTTGCAACGCGTGTGAAGAGAAGGAAGTGGTTCGCGCCAGCATTTTGCAGATAGATCCTGACGGTCAGAACCAGCATTTCTTCGCACACGGCTTGCGAAATGCGGTCGGGCTTCGTTGGATCAAAGGCAGGCTCTACGCGACGAACATGGGTTCGGATCACCTCGGCGACGATCGCCCCGCCGATACCTTCTACGCGCTCGAAGACAGCAAAAACTATGGCTGGCCTTACTGCTTTCAAGTCGGTCAGAGGATCTATCCGGATCCAAAATTCAACACGACCGGCTCCAATTTTGATTGCCGGAAAGTGCCTGCGGCACTAACCGCCTTTCCCGCTCACAGTTCACCACTCGGGTTCGAGTACTTCGATTCAAAAAATTCGTCAGACCTGAACGGATCTTTCCTCGTAGCACTGCATGGTTCGACAAAAAAGAGTCTTCGGCGGGGTTATCGTGTTGTAAAGGTCTCAGAATCCACGGGCGCCATGGAGGATTTCATCACCGGATTCTTCGAGCCGGGAATGATCAACGGCCGTCCCGCGGATGTTTTCAGTTTCGGCAAGGATGAATTTTTGGTGACGGACGATTATAGTGGTGTCGTCTATTACGTCTATCTGCGTAAATCTGCGTAATCTGCGGCTCGGAAAGGGAAACTCAATGCGCACTCGTGTCTCACTTCTCTTCGTCATTGTTGTCGTTTTGTTCGTGCCGGCGCTGGCGCAGAAACGCAGCATCACTGAAAAGGATCTCTTCAACTTCGTTTGGATTGGAGATCCACAAGTATCGCCCGACGGCTCGCGGGTCGCATTTGTTCGCGTCACTGTGAACGACAAGAAAGACGGCTACAACACTGCGATCTGGACTGTCTCCACAGCGAATGGCGAAACACGACAGCTCACGAATGGGCCACGCGACACCACACCGCGCTGGTCGCCCGACGGAAAGTTTCTCGTCTTTGTGCGCGCGCCGGAGATCGCAGGTCGCGTGGAGCCGCCGCAGTTGTTCATGCTGGCGATGAGCGGCGGCGAGCCGTTTCAGTTCACCACTGTACCGCGTGGTGCCGGAGCGCCGCAGTGGTCTCCAGACGGGAAGATGATTCTTTTCTACAACAGCGCCACAGCGGAAGAGCTCGCGAAGGCAGCACGAAATGCAACACCATCGCCATCACCATCGCCATCATCGTCCCCATCCGCGAGTCCGAGTCCTGAACGCGAGAGTGACGTGCGCGTCATCAATCGCGCAGTCTATCGTGCGAATGGTGCTGGTTATCTCGACTTCAAACATCCGAACCACATCTGGGTCGTCACTGCTCCCAAAACCGGCGACGAAAAGGTCACACCAAAGCAGTTGACGAAAGGACATTTCGACGACGGCGGCGCAGTCTGGGCCAAAGACAACTCGCGCATCTATTTCGAATCTGACTACACAGACGAGCCTTATTACGAACTGCCGCGCACGGACATCTACTCGATTGCAGTAACTGGCGGCGAGCCTTCGAAACTCACTTCGTTCGACATGGGTGCAGGCGCATTCACGGTCAGTCCAGACGGAAAACAGCTCGCGTTTATCGGCGCAGTGAGCCAGCCTGTGCGCTCTTATTCACAGCCGGATCTGTGGGTGATGGATCTCGCTTCAGGCGCAAAACCGCGCAATCTCACCGCGAACTTTGATTGGGACGTTGGCGGTGGTTTGACTGGCGACAACGTTGCGCCGCGAGGCGGCGGCGGTAATTTGCCTGTTTGGTCTCATGATGGACACGGCATCACCCTGACTTACACAAAAGAGGGCAAAGCAAACCTCGGCTCGTTTGATGTGGCGACCGGCCGTATGTCCGATGTCACAACTGGAAACCAGGCCGTCGTCAGTTTTCGCGCCGTGCCGGATGCGTCGAAGTTTGTGCTCTTGATTTCGACTCCGACGCGCATCGGCGATCTCTTCTGGCTCGACAAGGCAGGCGCACAGCCGAAACAACTCACACATATCAATGACGAGTTGTTCTCAAAACTGAATCTGACGGAGCCTGAAGAAATCTGGCACTCGAGTTTTGATGGGAAGAAGATCCAGGCGTGGGTGCAGAAGCCGCCTGACTTCGATCCGAATAAAAAATATCCGTTGATCCTGAACATTCATGGTGGTCCACACGCTGCCTACGGTTTCGTGTTCGATCAGGAGTTTCAATGGATGGCCGCGAAAGGTTATGTCGTGCTTTATCCAAATCCGCGCGGCAGCACGAGCTATGGTCAGGAGTTTGGAAATATCAT
>DASUYO010000273.1:0-18208 GCA_036377375.1 Pyrinomonadaceae bacterium | reverse complement strand
GCCGCCTCCACTGCATGAATCGCTGCAACCGGTGCAGGACGATCGGCGAGCAGCGGAAACGTCGCTGAAAACGTCGCGCCTTTACTTAAGCCGTCGCTGTCTGCTGAAACTGTTCCGCCGTGAAGCTCGACGAGATGTCGCACGATGGCCAGGCCCAATCCCAGGCCGCCAAAGCTTCGCGTGGTGGAGCTGTCAGCCTGACGAAAGCGATCGAACACGCGCGGCAGGAATTCCGAATCGATTCCCTGTCCTGTGTCTTTCACTGTAACGCGCGCGTCAGATCCATCCTGCTCGACTCGCACGGAGATTTGTCCGCCGTGTGGAGTGAACTTCACCGCGTTCGAGAGCAAGTTCCAGATGATCTGATGAAGGCGTGCAGAGTCGGCAGAGATCGCGCCCAAGCCCGGTTCGGCGCAGTAATCGATGGTGATGCCTTTCGCGTCTGCGGCGGGCTGCGCTACGTTAATCGCTGCTCGCGTGACTGATGCGATGTCCAACGGCCTGACGTCGAGATTCAGTTTGCCAGAAACGATGCGCGACACGTCGAGCAGATCGTCGATGAGCTGCGCCTGCACACGCGCATTGCGGTCGATAGCCTCGAGACCCTGATTCAACACCTTTTCGTCACGCTTCGCCTCACGCAGCACGCTGGACCAGCCAAGCAGCGAAGTCAGTGGCGTGCGCAGCTCGTGAGAAAGCGTGGCGAGGAACTCGTCTTTGATTCGGTTTGCTGCTTCTGCTTCTGAACGTGCACGTTCGGCCCGCAGTAACAGTTGACCGCGTTCTTCTTCGGAACGTTGTAGCTGGCTGATGTATGTCGACAACTCCTGAACGTGTAATCGTGCGGCCTCGGTCTGTTCCAGCGAAGCCTCGATGTTCTTCAGATAAGTCTGATAGGTGAGGCAGATGATGAGAATGATCGGCACTGTCGCAATGACTGCATAGAAGCTGTAAGTATTAATGAGTATCGCGATGATGCCCGCGGCGGAGGCGCCCGCAAAATAGGTCACAGAAGTCCAGAGATAGTAAGTGCGCCACGTATACCACGTTGATTCTTTGATCTTGCTGGCTTTCTCAATCGCAATCAGAGTTGTGTTCGCAATGAACTGCACGAGGGCCATCATGCAGATTGCCAGAAAGAATTGATCTGTGAACCGATTGGAGACGACGTTTACGGGTGAGCCAAATTTCAAGACCAGGGCGCCGGCAGTGAAGAAGGTCGAAGTTGCAAGGATGGCGGAGTTAAAAAGAATAGTGCGCGGACGTTTGCTGATGATCAGTGTGGCGGTGACGCCTTCGAGTGCTGAGACGACGATTGCTGCAGCGCCTCCGTAGAGCAGCATTGTCAAAAAAACAAAAGTATCTGCGACTGTGATGCGGCCACTCACGCGCGGGATCGGGATCGCAATCAGCGAGCTCGCCATCACCATCAAACAAAGAAATCCGAAACGCGCATCGATCTTGTCGAAAGGTAGTTCATAAACCGAGACAAGCACGATCGCTGCACCGGCAATTACGAGCGACCACATGTAAACTTGCCCGAACTGCGGACGATTCACATCTACTTCGGCTGCACTCATCACTCCACCCTCGTTTCTGGAGAGGTGTAACTGTACGGGTGGCCCTCCGTGGCCGCCCGTCATTCGGAACACGCATTATGGGTGGGACGGGCGGCCACGGAGGGCCGCCCCTACAGTTGTACGTTCAATACAGATGACCAGACAGATCAATAATCCAGACAGTCGCTTCCGTCGTCTGTGGCTGCCGCCATGGTTGAACTACTATCGCCATTGAGCATCGCTGACTGAGCGGCTACGAAGTCGCCGGTGATTACGCCGTCGCCAGTAATGACTCCGTCTCCCGTGATTACCCCATCGCTCAAAAAGCTACCTTCTGCGAGAAGATCCTTGAACAGCAGATTCACTGCCAGGAAGGATGAGCCGTCTCCCGTAATAACACCGTAACTCGTCAGGACGTAATCTCCCGTGATCACGCCATCTGAGAAGAATGAAGGATCGAGAACTAACGTGCCATCGCCGGTAATTACGCCGTCACCCGTGATCACGCCGTCGCCGGTGATTACCCCGTCACCGGTGATCACACCGAGCAGTTTTCCAAGACTATAGACTCGTTGATACTTCGTGATCAGACTCACGCCCGTGACGTAAGTGTGATTAAGAACAATGCCACGCGACCAGGTGAATGTTTGATTCGCAATTGTCGTTTCGGGTGCTGGTGGATCTGCTGTTAACAGCGGTGAGCCCACCGCGGTTGTTGGGTTGAGATCTGTCCGCACTGCCTGCGCCAACCGCACTGCTCCGTCAACATTGAGCTGCCCCGCGCCCTGCTCGAACATGTTATATCCTGCGAGAGGTTGTGCCGTATACATCAACAACGCCTTCACCAGATTCGGCGTAAGACTCGGATTTGCTTGAAGCATGAGCGCTGCGGTTCCAGCCGCAACCGGAGTAGCCATCGAGGTCCCACTCAAGTACATCATCTTGCGACCGTCAGCGCCGCTTACCCCTGCATCCAGGGACGGGTTATGCGCGATCAGGTAATTAGCGCGAGCTTCCGCCTCAATTAATTTGTTACCCGGCGCAACCAGATCGGGTTTGATCAAGTTGTCGTAGTGTCTGTTGCCGTTGTCGTCAGTGATGAAACTTCTCGTTGGACCACGAGAGCTGAATGAAGCAACACCGTCATCTCCGCGCTCATCGGTGCCGAAAGTGTTTGTGGCCCCCACAGTGATCGCCGAAGGCTCATTGCCGGGAGAATGAATGCGGCCATACAACTTGTTTCCATCACTGTCTTTACCATTATTGCCTGCCGCAGCAAAGACGACCACGCCGGCGTCGACTAATCTGCGCACTGCTCGGCAGATCGGATCGTTACGATAAGAGTCGATCGCGGGCATGCCAAGACTCATGTTAACGACACGAACGTTGTAAGTCGCTCGATTCGTAGCAACCCAATCGAGCGCCCGCAGCACGTACGCAGTCGTGCCGATACCTTGCGAGTTCAGCACACGCAGATTGATGAGATTGGCGTTGGAAGCTATGCCGACATAATCAGAGCGTGAGATTCGACCGTTGCCGGCCGCAAGTGCTGCTACGTGAGTTCCGTGTCCATAAGGATCATCTGTGCGTCCTTCACCTGTGAAGTCTTCACTGTAGACCACGCGAATGCCGTTTGATCGATCCAAAAAAGATGCATGCGCCGTATCAATGCCGGAATCGATAATTGCGATGCCGATTCCAGTGCCATCGACTTTTGAGCCTGAAGCGCCACTCGTGCGAATCTGCTCCGTCCCCGTTGTGCGCGAAACGTGACCCATGGGGATCACGTCGCGGTTTAAGGAAACGTATGAAACGTCGCTGCGGTTTGCGAGAGCAACTGCGGCGGACGCCGGCAAAGTGACGGCGCGAACCGCAAAGTTTTTGAATTGGCGTATATTGCTGCCGCCCGAATAAACAAGCGTGGAGTCGATCGACAGGTCAGCCGGGTTCACGGGCTGAACAATCACGCGGACGAAGTCGCTGCCCTTGCCGTCTGCAACCTTCTTCAGGATGTCTTTTGAGACTTTTCGCTCCAGCGACACAGTGGATTCGGCGTGCGTCCGGTTCTGGAAAAGAAATAGTGCTGAGAAAAGGAGCGCGACGAAACTGCTCCAAAGGATCGGGTTTAAATAACGCTTCATGTAGTACTCCGGAACCGTGAGAAGTCTCAGTTCAGGCTGCGAACATCACTCGTTTTGTGAGGCAGGGCAGCTTCAAATTCTCAGGAGACTTGTCGGGGAGACGGAGTCTAACAGGTTTTAACCTTTTAAAATATGGAGTTTTCGTGTCGGACAAATAGCCTGAGGGGCACCAGCCGGATTAGTTGCTTTTTGTGCTTTTTGCGCTTTTTTGTGGCTAAAATAACTGATATCCAAAAGAAAGCTGATGGACAACCTACTCAAATACTGCCCTGTCGTAATCGAAACTCCCGTTGCCTGGGGGGAAATGGATGCGTTCCGTCATCTCAATAACACCGCGTACTTTCGTTATTTTGAGAGCGGCAGGATCGCTTATTTCGAACGGTTGAACCTGCTGGAGTACATGGAAGCGACCGGAGTCGGGCCTATTCTCGCTTCAACAACTTGCCGGTTCAGGATACCTCTGGCGTATCCGGACAAGGTTTCCATCGGCACACGCGTGTCAGTAATCGAAGACGATCGGTTCACGATGGAATACTATGTTGTCAGTCACAAACATCAGAAAGTTGCTGCTGAAGGGAGTGGATTGATCGTTTGTTTCGACTACAGGCAGAACAAGAAGACCGCATTACCGGCAGAATTGAAGCAGCGGATTGAGGAACTGGAGAAGAGATGACTCAGCCACAAAACGCACAAAGAGGCACAAAAGGTTCTTGAGCCTTTTGTGCCTTTTTGTGGCTTAACCTCTTGAGACTTTTATAGCTGGCGCTGGACTCGAATCGCGCTTACGCACAGTTGGAATCAGCATCGGCACAGCTCGACGATACTCCTCATAACTCTCACCGTGCTCACGAACGAGATCTCGTTCTTCAAACTGAATCGCCAAAAGGATGTAAGCCGTCGTCGCGATTGAGAAGAGCAGGTGCGCGAACGTCATCACAGGCGTCATCCAGAACGCAAACAGCCAGCCGACATAAAGCGGATGTCGCACCAGCCGGTATGGTCCAGGTGTCGTAAACCGCAAAGTGTTATACGGTCGGCCCAACAGATAACTCCAGACCTGGCGCAGACCGAACAGATCGAAATGGTTGATCAGGAATGTAGAAAACAGCACCAGTCCCCAACCAAAAGCAAACAGAGCCCGCAGCACAAGCCGGCCTACCGGATCTTCAACAGACCAGACAACACCGCCCAGCGGCCGCCATAACGCAAACAACAGAATGAGCGCGAGACTCGAAAAGAGAACATACGTTGAGCGCTCGACCGGCTTCGGCACGATCCTGGTCCACCACTCCTTAAACCACTTGCGCGCCATGACGCTGTGCTGCACCGCGAAGAGCGTGAGCAACGCGGCGTTAATCGCGAAGCTGATAGCAAGTGGCCCACTCGCGGGACCGTCGAGTGTTCTCGGAACACCAAAGTTTCCGATAAAACCAACAGCGTATAAGAACGTGCCCAGGAAGATCAGGTAACTGAAAGTTCCGTAAGCAAAAAACGTGATTCGCTTCAGCATTGTATTGCCTCCATCTCTGCTGTCTACGCCTGCAATCGAAACAAACGCCAAAATTCGGCGCAGAGAGTAGCGCTTTCTGCTCTGTTAGCCTATGGGAGTTTAGTCCCGGTTTGGATATACTCCGGGACCTTCGCATAGGACTTTTGTCTCGGTATGAGTAGAAGACATAGCCACAAAAGGCACAAAGAGCACGAAAACTCCGGAAATCGGCGGACCAAGCTAAAGCTTGAACTCTGAACTATTACGAATTCCTCTTTGCGCCTTCGATGGATTCAAGAAAAGTTTAGAGTTCAGCCTTTAGGCTGCTGCTTTGGATTTGTGCTTCTTGTGCACTTTTGTGGCGAAAAACACTTTTGAGGCAAGGCTTCTCGGTATTGATGGTCGATGAGCAAGAGGGCGACACAGCGAATTCGGTATGTGCGCACTGAGGACGGAGTCCAGGTCGCGTGGGCGGAGGCGGGCACCGGGCCTCTGCTGATCAAAGCCGCGAACTGGCTGACTCATCTCGAATACGAGTGGGAAAGCCCAGTCTGGCGCCACTGGATCCACTTCTTCAGCGATCACTTCCGCTTCGTGCGTCACGATGAGCGTGGGTGTGGAATGACCGACTGGAATGTCGGCGATCTTTCGTTTGCGCGTTGGGTCGACGATTTGGAAGCCATAGTCGCAGCGGTCGGTCCTCGGGAGCCGTTCGCGCTGCTGGGTATTTCGCAGGGAGCAGCGGCATGCATCGCGTATGCAGTGAGACATCCGGAACGTGTCTCGCGACTCGTGCTCTACGGCGCTTACGCGCGTGGCACATTCCGGCGCGGCGATCCGGATAAAGAGCGGTTGTATCGCGCACTTATCGATCTGACGCGCCTCGGATGGGGAAAAGAGAATCCCGCGTTTCGTCAGGTATTCACTTCCCGGTTTATGCCCGGCGCGACTGACGAGCAGGTGGGTTGGTTCAACGAGCTGTGTCGTAAAACAACTTCGCCGGAGATCGCCGCGCGTCTGCTTGAGACGCGCGCTACCATCGACGTCCTGGATCTTCTAGACAAAGTGCAGGCGCCGACGTTAGTGCTGCACTCCCGCGACGACGACGTTACCCCGATTGCCGAAGGACATATTCTCGCCGCCGGCATTCCGGGAGCTCAGTTCGTCGAGCTTGATTCGAAGAACCATATCCTGCTCGAAACCGAACCAGCGTGGGAACGCTTCTGTAACGAAGTGCTGAGTTTCATGGGAGCCACGGTGGTTGGTGAGGATCCCGCGTTCGACTCACTAACTGCACGAGAGCGAGAAGTGCTGGCGCTGATTACGGAAGGTTTGGGTAATGCGGAGATTGCAGAGCGTCTCTCAATCAGTGAAAAGACGGTCCGGAATCACGTTTCCAATCTCTTTGATAAGCTGGGCGTCTGGACGCGCGCGCAGGCAATGGTCTTCGCGCATGATCACGGGTTTAGAACGCCGTAAACTTTGCACATCCTGTCTGAAAATTTTGTCTCAAGATCCTGATTATGAAAATACATCGTCCCTTACTAATTGCAAGCATTCTGTTGCTGTTTGCTTCGTCAACTTACGCACAAACACGCAACGGCAAGACGCTTCCAAAATTACTATCCGTGCGCGAACAGCAGCTCACCAGAGAGGCATGGCTCAAGAAACGTCTCGACACGATGCTGCTTCCGATGATGCGTCAACAGAAGATCGACATGTGGATTGTGACGAATGAAGAGTTTCACGCTGATCCGGTTACGGCTTATATAGCGCCGCCGCTTCCTTACGTCGGCAGACGCGACTTCTTTATCTTTGCGGATCGCGGCGGAGACAAACTCGATCGTTTAGCGCTGGTACGTTATGCGGAAGAACACTTGAAATACTTCTTCGAAGTCATGAATCCGCCGGGCAGTGAGATCGCTGCAACACTGCGCCGCATTGTCGAAGAACGAAAGCCCAAAACGATCGCGCTCAACATGGGCGGAACGCGCGGTGCGACAAACGGGATTACGCATGATGCTTATAAATATTTGACAGAAACTCTGGGACAGGAGTATGCGTCGCGGTTTGTGCCGGCAGCGCCGTTGATCGTTGAGTACATGGACACGCGATTGCCTGAAGAGCTCGAACACTATCGCACCGCAGTCGAGCTTACAGATCTCTTGACGCAGCGAGCGTTTTCAAACGAGGTAATTACACCGGGCAAGACGACTGTCGGTGACGTTCGCTGGTGGTTCCTGCAACAGATAAATAATTTTGGGTTGGATACTTGGTTTCAGCCTGATCTTCGAATTCAACGAAAGAATCAGGAGACCACTAAGACGCTTCAGTTTCTAAGCGTGGCTGAAGAATCAGAAATCATCCAGCGAGGTGATGTGATTCACATCGACTGTGGATTGAACTACATGGGATTGAGTACCGATTGGCAGAAGATGGGCTACGTACTGCGCGAAGGTGAAAAAGATGCGCCCGAAGGACTCAAAAAAGCACTCACAAATACCAATCGATTGCAGGATACATTGTTCACTCACATCAAACCGGGAGCTAGAGGCTTTGAGGTTTATGACGCGACGATGTCAGACATGAAGAATCTCGGGATTGAAGCCATGATCTATTCGCACTCCGTCGGCAATCAGGGGCACGCGCTTGGTGCAAGCATCGACTTTCGCCGGCCTGCATCGGGAGCTCCATCCGAGCCACCCTTCCGCGAAGGCTCATACACTTCCATCGAATTGAACACGAGTACACCAGTTCCGGAGTGGGGCGGTCAGAAGGTCACGATAATGATGGAAGACGACGCGTATCTGACGCAGGACGGAATGAAATGGTTCCGCCCGCGTCAGACTGCGTTCTATCTGATTCGGTAAACTTCACCCGGTGCTGAGAATAGTTCAGAGTTCAAGCTTTAGCTTGCAGCCGTGATGGCGAGCGCGCAGCCTAAAGGCTGAACTCTGAACTATATCAACTCCCTCTCAAGCGTCACCCGGTGGTGAGAATAGTTCAGAGTTCAAGCTTTAGCTTGCAGCCGTGATGGCGAGCGCGCAGCCTAAAGGCTGAACCCTGAACTATATCGACTCCCTCTCAAGCTAGCGACATCTGTGTTTGCAGTCACTCTTGGCTTCTTTTGCTCTTCGTTCACAGATCTTCCGCTCGTGTTTGAACGGGATCAGCCCGCAGGCATCCTTCTTCACACGGTAAACGTCCGCGCAGTGGTCTGTGCACCGGCTTCCACCGGGGCGTACCGCGAAAGTCGTGACCGAGAGTCCTGTGAATAGAACGAACAGAAAAAGAATGGAACCCAAGAATAGCCTCAACTGTTTCATCTCAACTCTCCTATAAAGAATGGTGCACTGCTTAGGGGTTGCCGAAATTGCGGAGGAGAGAACTATAGAATACTCATCAGCTATTTCATCATCAACCTTGCGTTCAGGTGCGTCTTTCGATTAAATCTGCCGCTCGGTTCCATAAACGTCAACAAAAAGGAGCAACTATGTCCCTGGTCCGCATAAGTTTTTATGTGCTCACATTCGTGCTATGCCTGATCGTCTTCGCTCCTTTGGGAACGACTCAGGAAGCAAAGCCTGATCCTGCCGCACCATACCTGAACCCAAAGCTCCCGGTGGACCAACGCGTCAACGACCTGATCTCGCGCATGACACTCGAGGAGAAGGTCTCGCAAATGATGAACGCTGCGCCGGCAATTCCACGGCTCGGTATTCCTCAGTACGACTGGTGGAACGAAGCCTTGCATGGCGTCGCGTTCTCCGGTGTCGCAACAGTTTTCCCGCAGGCGATCGGACTCGGAGCAACCTTCGATCCTCGACTGGTTAATCGAGTGGGCACTGTAATCTCCGACGAGGCACGCGCCAAGTACCACGAAGCACAGCGACGCGGCAATTACGATCGCTTTTACGGTCTTACGTTTTGGTCGCCAAACATCAATATCTTTCGCGACCCACGCTGGGGACGTGGACAAGAAACTTACGGCGAAGACCCGTACCTGACAAGCCGCTTGGGTGTTGCATTTGTTAAAGGACTCCAGGGTGACGATCCGAAGTATCTGAAAGTTGTTTCAACTCCGAAGCACTACGCCGTTCATTCTGGTCCGGAACCTGAGCGTCATCGCTTTGACGCGGCTGCAAGCGAGCGTGATCTGCGTGAGACGTACTTCCCGGCTTTCCGCGCCACCGTCATGGAGGCTCATGCTACGTCCGTGATGTGCGCTTACAACCGCACCAACGGCGAGCCGTGCTGCGCAAACACACATTTGCTCGGCGACATGTTACGCGGCGAGTGGGGCTTTGATGGATACGTCGTTTCCGATTGTGGCGCGATCGACGACATCTACAAGCGGCATAAGTTCGTGAAGACCGCTGAAGAGGCATCGGCCCTGGCAGTTAAAAGAGGAACCGATCTTGAATGTGGCGATAGTTATAAAGCACTCGTGAATGCGGTGAAGCAGGGCTTGATCTCAGAAGCCGAGATCGATCGCGCCGTGAAACGACTGTTCGAAGCCCGCTTTCGGCTGGGAATGTTCGATCCACCTGAGATCGTGCCTCATGCAAAAATCCCATTCTCAGCAAACGATTCCCCCGAACACCGTCAACTCGCACTCGAAGCGGCACGCGAATCAATAGTTCTCTTGAAGAATGAAAATAACACGCTGCCGCTTCGCAAAGATCTAAAAACGATCGCGGTCATTGGACCAAACGCCGATGAGGTTCCAGTGTTGCTTGGTAACTACAACGGCCAACCGTCGCGCGCTACCACACCACTCGAAGGCCTTCGTCAACATGTCTCGGCCCAAACGAAAGTGTTGTATGCACTAGGCACGCCACTCACAGAAGTTTCCGGAGTACCTGTGCCGGCTGATTTCCTGCATGGGCCGAAAGGCGAACGCGGTCTCAAAGCTGAGTACTTTCCAAATAAGGAACTCGAGGGTGCGCCAGTCGTAACGCGCATAGATCCGGAAGTGAATTTCGACTGGGGAATGTCGAGCCCCGCACCGGGCATTCCGGTCGACGATTTTTCTGCACGTTGGACCGGAAAGCTTGTTCCGAACATGACCGGAAAATATCGCTTTGGCGCAATCGCCGACGATGGAGTGCGCGTGTATCTCGATGGGAAATTGATCGCTGAAGACTGGACCGAACACGCGCCGGCAACTGTGACGGCCGAAGTGACACTCGAGGCCGGCAAGAGCTACGACATTAAGATGGAGTACTACGAGAGCAAGATAGGTGCAGTTGCAAGACTCGTATGGCAACTTCCCGTCGTCAAAACCGGATCGCCGTATGCCGAGGCGGTTAATATCGCGAAACAAGCAGATACGGTGGTGCTCGTCTTAGGTCTTTCTTCACGTCTTGAAGGCGAAGAGATGAAAGTAAGTGAGCCTGGTTTCTTCGGGGGAGATCGAACCGATATCAAGCTTCCTGCGCGTCAGCAGGGTTTGCTTGAAGCGGTCGCGGCAACTGGCAAGCCCGTTGTGCTCGTGTTGCTATCGGGAAGTGCGCTTGCTGTGAACTGGGCCAACGAGCACATTCCCGCTATCGTGCAGGCGTGGTATCCAGGTGAAGAGGGCGGGGCTGCAATCGCCGACGTTCTCTTTGGGGACTACAACCCGGCGGGACGACTGCCGGTTACGTTCTACAAATCGGTGGAGCAGTTGCCCGCGTTTGACAACTATCATATGGACGGAAGGACGTATCGATTCTTTAAAGGCGAACCACTCTATGCGTTTGGTCATGGTCTCAGCTACACGCGATTCAAATACTCGGGCTTCACGGTTTCATCGCCACGCATATCGCCGACAGAAAATGTGACAGTGAGTGCCACAGTCGAGAATGCAGGCAATCGAGAAGGCGATGAGGTGGTCCAACTTTATGTGACTGACCTGGAAGCATCTGTTCGCGTACCGATTCGATCGCTTGCCGGAGTCGAACGAATACATCTAAAGCCAGGTGAGCGCCGTCTTATTAAATTCACAATTGTGCCACGTCAACTCGCGGTGATTACGGATGATGGTCGAACAGTAGTCGACCCCGGTGATTTCAAGGTGACGATTGGTGGAAAGCAACCAGGCTTCACCGGCACGGCCGACGCCGCTACCACTAGTTTCATCGAAGGCCGTTTCTCAGTGACGGGTGCGGCAACGGAACTCAGGCCTTAGAGAATTAGCCGCAAAAAGGCACAAAAGAATGATTATTCGTTTGCGCTTTTTGTGCTTCTTTGTGGCTTAATAAAAGCTTTGCGGCTGCGAAACTGCATCGACGGTGTCCTCACAATCGCGGATCGACTGGTTCGCTTTCCAGCGCCAGGACGCCAAACACGCATTCATGAACTCGGCGCAATGGCTCTCGTTGGACAAATCGCTCGAGACCCTCGATCCCAAGAGCAAACTCTCTCAACGCCAGGGACCGTTTAGCCGACAATCCTCTCGATCTAAGTCGCTCGAGATTCTGGGGAGCAGTATATTCAGGCCCGTAGATGATTCGCAGGTACTCGCGTCCTCTGCATTTCATTGCCGGCTGAACAAGGCCCCGAGGCCCTCTTGCGATAAATTCGAGCGGCTTCACCACCATTCCTTCGCCACCAGCGCTCGTTAGCTGTTCCCACCATCTAATACCGGCTTCCTGGCTTGCCGGATCAGTTACATCCACGTCCATGTGCGATGTGGCTATTAGTAATCCTTTGTCCGCATCGCAGAGTCTCTGAAGCGTTGTCATGTGCCAGATGTGATCCTTATCGGCATGAACTTTTCCCTCCGTTGCCAGCAAGTGGAAAGGAGCTAGCTTCAGATCCGCAAGGGAACGAACAGGCCAGCAATATCGGCGATATGCGTCGGTATATTTTCTCGCCGCTTCCTCTCGTTCTCGATACTGGTCGAGAACTGGGCCAACGTCGCCGATTCTCTCTGCCGCTTGCTCAAGCGCCGTAACAGCTTGAGTAAGCGAAACGCGTGACGCCGCACCGACAGCCGCATACTGTTGCCGCAGTAATTCCTGCGCTTTCGCCGACCAGGGCATTAGCTCGCAATCAAGACAGAACCAGTCAGTATTGAACTCATCCCAAAGCCCCGCTCCAGAGATTGCTGCCTGAAGCCTGCCGATAAACTCAGTCTCTAATGTCTTATCATCAAAGAAGCGACGCCCCGTGCGCGTATAGCATATGCCCCGGCCATCGCCGCTTATACCGAATCGTTGTCGGGCAGAGTCTTCGTCTCGACAAACTACTACAACGGCACGGGAACCCATGTGCTTCTCTTCGCAAACAACCCTACCGATTCCCTGATGACGATAATAAGCAAACGCTTCGGCTGGGTGCTCCAACAATTCAGGCGCCTGGCTCGTTTCTGATGGTGACATTGTTGGCGGCAGGTAGATCAACCATTTCGGGTTCGCGGCAAAGCGACTCATCACCTCCAACGCAGCAACGCTGTTCTCTTCGCGAATTGTTACGGTGCGGTGCAGGCGAGTCGATACAATCCGTTTTCCGATCACGTCCTCGATATCGAGCACGTCGTCATATTTCTGTTGGGCTGTAAGTGCGGGCGCTTGTTCTTCCTCGGGAAGAAACGGTTTGGCAGGTTCATAGTACGTTTGGAGAGCCGGAACGGACACCAATTCTTTTTCGGGATAACGAAGTGCGGTAAGCCTTCCGCCAAAAACGCAGCCAGTATCTATACAAATCGTTCGATTCAGCCATTCAGGTTCTGGTACTGGTGTGTGACCATAGACCACCATCGCCTTGCCGCGATATTCGGCGGCCCAGTTATAGCGAACTGGCAATCCAAACTCATCGGTCTCCCCGGTCGTCTCTCCGAACAGCGCAAAATCGCGAACTTTGCCGGATCCTCGACCCTGTAGATCTTCTTTTAGCCCGGCGTGAGCTACGACGAGCCGCCCATCGTCGAGCACATAGTGACTTACGAGTTTGTCTACGAACGTTGCCACCTGTTCCTTAAACTCGGGAGGTTCGCGTTCAAGTTGTTCGAGAGATTCGGCAAGACCGTGCGTAATACGGACGTCCTTCCCGTTAAGCTTGCGCATGAGCTTGATATCGTGATTGCCCGGAACGCATAGCGCATCACCTCTCTCAACCATGCTCATAGCGAGTCGTAGTACCTCTGGGATTCGCGGACCACGATCCACGAGATCCCCGAGGAAAATTACTTTTCGTCCTTCCGGATGCTTCGTCTCGAAGTGCCTTGAGCCCGCATCTCCGTTAACTTCCGTGATCAGGTATCCGAGTTTTCCGAGAAGCACCTGGAGTTCATCAAAACAACCGTGGACATCACCGATGATGTCAAACGGGCCACGCTCATGCTTAAGATTGTTCCAGAGCGGCTGCCGCTCAATGACAACTGAATCAATCTCTTCTGGTGTTGAGAATTCGAATATGTGACGAAAACCTTCGCGCTTAAGGTTTCGAATCGAACGACGCAATTGCTGGCTCTGTTGCCGAATTACGTGTGGTCCAAAGTTGCGATCCGATCTGCCTCGGTTCCGATCCTGACAAAGTCGATCTGACAGATTGAAGACAATGGCCACTGGAATGACGTGATAATCACGCGCGAGAGCTATTAGCGGCTTACGTGCCTCTGTCTGAACATTGGTTGCGTCGACAACGGTTAGTTTTCCAGCCTTGAGCCGTTTTGAGGCTATGAAATGTAATACTTCAAACGCCGGATTCGTTGCGGTTTGATCATTTTCATCGTCAGACACCAACCCTCTGCAAAAATCTGACGACAAGACTTCCGTGGGCTTAAAGTGCTTTCGCGCAAACGTTGACTTCCCCGAACCGGATGGACCGACGAGTACTACGAGAGCCAATTCTGGAATTGTTACGATTTTCTCCAACTGAAATTCCTCTACATTGCTAAATTGAAAACGGCCATCTGTGTGGGAGCGCCGATCGATGGGTCCTCAGTTCCGATCGGCAACAGTCTCACTTTGTAACCATAAAGTTCTGCAATTCTCTCGGCCCACTTTTTGAATTGCTCTCGAGTCCATTCGAAACGGTGATCCTTGTGCCGGAGCTTGCCTGCCGGCAGAGTTTCAAATCGCACGTTGTATTCGATGTTAGGGGTCGTCAGCACCACGGATGCGGGTCTCGCAAACTCAAACAACACGCGTTCGAATGCGGCTAAACGCGGCTCGTCCAAGTGCTCAATGACTTCAACAACCGTCGCGGCGTCATAACCGGTTAGCCGCTTATCCCGGTACATCAGCGAGCCTTGGATCAACCTTAACCGTTCGCGCTGGCGAGTGGGCAGTCGCTCGAGCTTAAGTCGCTCCTGGGCGATCTGAAGGGCACGATGAGATACATCTAATCCAACTATCTCTTCAAATCCTCGATCGTCGAGCAACGCGCGAAGCAGTTTTCCTTCACCGCAACCAAGATCGACGACGCGTTTCGCTCCAGAGCTTTTGAGCGCCGCCAGGACTGCATTGTTCCTCTGCTCATTCAAATTCAAAGGTCGCTCAATAGCCTCTTCTTCATTATTATGAACACTCGCAGTGACGTCAGGATCTGGTGACTCTTCATCAACCAGGCGAGATAGTGCTTCACGAGCGAGATCGCGCCTGTATTTCAAATAGCGTTTTGTAATTTCCTCTCTTTCGGGATGAGTGGCGAGCCAACCGCTTCCATGTCGTAACAACTTCTCAACCTCGTCGTCGCCTACCCAATAATGTTTCTCATTGTCGAGTACTGGGACAAGGACGTACAGATGAGTAAGTAAATCCTGTAATCGGAGGTTACCTCTCAGCTCAACCGTGTAATATGAGCTTCCACCCCATTCAGGAAACTTATCGTCCAAATCATAGCCTGTAACAGCCACCTCATAGCCCAGGGGTTCAAACAGTAGTCGCAAAAATTTGTCTCCGCCACGAGACGGAAGGACCGAAATCTTCGCCGTTAATTGAAGCGGGACGTCCGTCAGTTCAGGTCTTCCCTTGCTTCTCCCACCGAGTGCGCTTCCCAACACACGTGCAATCGCAACACTAAGGAATGATGAAGCGACGTACGGTCGATCGTTCACGTACTGATCGAGCGTTCCCCCTTCACCCGCAGGGCCGCGGCGATTGCGGACAAGAGCGACGGGATCAACGTCTAAGAGTAGTGCTGCGGTACAACGTTCATTGGTTGCTTCTGGATAGAAGACATGTACTTGCCCGAATGAAAGGGGAAACGAATGCAGTCGAGATGGGTTCTTGTGAAGCAAATATCCCAAGTCTGTTGCTGGTGCTGTGGTGCTGGTGATCGTAAGTAACATTCATGTGATCCGATGTCTTCGAGTCTCTTTGTCGAAAGGCATCAAAATGCAGGAAAATCGCGGACGTTGCAAGTTGTGCTAAGAGCTGCGTTTGACGACTGGGCGGAAAGTTCCAAAGACAAGATCAAACAATGGAGAGGTGACGCCGAAGCGCAGTTCGGGAGTCTTATGGTGGTGCAGCAGGTGATATTTCCTAAGATACCGGATCACCAGCAGACGGCGTCTTCCATGGTGGCATTGAAAATGAAGCCATTCGTAACAGAAGTAACCGGCTGCCATTCCGATGAACAGCCAGGAGGCGACTGCCCACGAACCTGTCGCAGCCCACGCTAATAGCCAGTAGGCGGCGGCAATTGGAGCACTCAAGAATAAGCTTGCGAAAATCCGGTTCGTCGCTGTTGGATTTTCATGGTGTGACAGGTGTGCGTGATAAAGGAGCTTACGGCCTAAACGCGACTGCGCATCGTAATGAAAGACGAAACGATGCAAGCCATATTCGATCAAACTCCAACTGAGGAATCCAGAAGCGAGTAAAAGAACGATATTCCCGCCGGAAAAACCTGCATGCGCGGCAACAAAACTGAGGCAGAGGCCGACGCCCGTGTAGAAATATAAAGGAGTAAACTGCCTCAACCCTCTGACTGACACGACCCACCTCCCGCTGAAAACGCGCATCAGGAAGTTATCCTTAGGATAGGAATTGCCAGTTATAGGTTGCCATGCCCTTTGCAAAATGCGTGCAAGGTAAAAAATTTGCCATCGGGGATAGTGATAAATCTCTGGGTCAACACTTCGTCTAAGAGAGTCATCATGATAAACCGAGCCGGATATTACCTCGTTGTGATCCTCCTCTGTGCTATTGGCCAGACACGTTCATCGGCGTGCTCACACAAGGTCCTGGATAGCGCTTCACACAGCCGAGAACTAAAGTCGTTACCGTTGTCTCCAGGCGCACAGCACGGATAAAACGTCCTTTCTTGAAGCCCTTGCTGCACAAATGTAGGGGTGGTATAAACGGCGGAGTAAAATCGGCAGAAGAACGGAAGCAAAAGGTGTGAGCACTACTGTTTTTGGCAAAGTCCAAACCAATCGTGCGCTACTGAATAAATACCGAGAACGGTTTAAGAAAAATAGAGAGGGTGATGAATCTTTTTTAAGTCCGAGGCCTCAACCTGGTAAGTATCAACCTTACTATTTTGCCCTGCTTTGTTTTCCTGCTGAAACAGAGAACCGATCCTTCTTTATGAGCCTGAAACACAAGTACTCACCACTTACCAAAGAAGAATACGAGAAAGAGCGAAACTCCATAGAATTCTTTTGGGAAGCTTAATGGCGATAACCTACAAAGTTCCCGAAGAGTCCGAACACTACAAAGCTAATTCCGACTTTGCGATTGAGAAGATCGGCGCGATCATGAAGGATGCGATCGATACTAAAAACAATCGTATTTTCATTCATACAAATCTAAAGAGAGGCTTGCCTCTAGAGAATATCAATAAGGTGGCGGGTCCATTTGTCGAAGCTTGGGCACTAGAAAAGTTTGAGAACATAGCCGACGACGCGAGTAACGCTTACGATTTGATCCATTCGGAGGCAGGAAAACGATTAGACCCGTTTGACATGATTCTGCAGTTTCGGAAACGCGCGGGGGCCGAATATGGAGTCACGGCGAATGTCGATGTGAAGGCGACCGCCGAAGACATTCCAAACGCAGGTAAGAGTCCAAATATAACTTCATACGCGCGTATTCGCACCGAATACGTAGAAGATCCAGATTACATTTTCATCATTTTGTCTCTCAAGCATAAAATATTCAGTGAGAAACAAAAGGACGGAATGACTAATGGCGTGATGGAGGTAGTAGCCTATTCTGTTTATGACCTGAAATACATTTCCGCAGCTGATCTTGGCTATAATCCAGCTTTAGGCACAGGCCAACTTCAAATACGGGACATTCATTATGTAAACCTTACCCAACGAACTACGTGGGAGTTTTGCCAAATGCTCGATGAAAAATACAAACGATCCCGCAATCATGGTGAAGAAGGCTGGCTCAGGTTGGCTCAACGTTTCGGATGGATTAAGGAAGCGGAATGAAACATGAAAACGAACTATCTTGTATGCGGTGACGCCGCGTCGGAAATGAAACAAATTCCCACTGCGAGTGTTAGTCTCTTGATTGCCGATCCGCCTTACAATTTGGGGAAAGACTATGGTGTTAGCCGTGACCTGAAAGCTTGGCACGAGTATGAGGATTTTACGCGAGAATGGCTGAGTGAGGGCATACGAGTCCTGAATGATACGGGTAGTCTCTACGTATTCATGGGAGTTCGATTCATCGCAAAACTGTTTTCCATGCTTGAGGATGAGTTTGAGTTATTCTTCAATGGCTGGGTAACTTGGCACTACACGCAGGGTATGGGAAGAAAATTAGGGTTTTCGCCGCGTCATGAAGATATTCTCTTCTTTACCAAGACCGATAAATTTACCTTCAACCTGGACGCCGTGCGAATTCCGCAAAAGTACTTCCGTAAGAGAAACAATATGGCAGGAGCTAATCCTGGAGATGTGTGGCAATTCTCTCACGTACACTACTGTAGTGCTGAACGAGAGCCGCACCCCACACAAAAACCGGAAGCCCTCATCGAGCGAATGATTCTTGCTTCGTCCAGCACTGGCGACGTAGTGCTTGACCCATTTGTCGGGAGCGGCACAACTTGCCGCGTGGCTCGAATCTTGA
>DASUYO010000272.1:0-15085 GCA_036377375.1 Pyrinomonadaceae bacterium | reverse complement strand
CCAGCCACAGGAGAGGTCATCCGTGGCGAGATACAAAGATATCTAGCCGGTGATGCGAACGCGGGAAATATGGCTGGCGGTTATCTGTTTAAGATGTGGGGCCTGCCTGCGGCGGCGGTTGCCATCTGGCGTAGTGCGCGACCCGAGAACCGGGCCAAGATCGGCGGCATAATGATCTCGGCTGCACTCACTTCCCTCCTCACCGGGATTACTGAGCCAATCGAGTTTGCGTTCATGTTTGTTGCGCCGGTTCTTTACCTCATTCACGCTGTGCTCGCGGGTATTGCTTACTTCCTATGTGTAGCGCTCGGTATTAAGCACGGGATGACGTTTTCGCATGGATTAATGGACTTTGTACTCTTGTTTCCGAAGTCTACGCACGGCTTGTGGCTACTGGTCATTGGACCAATCTGGGCCCTTCTTTACTACGGCACTTTTCGCTGGTTGATCGTCAAGCTCAACCTCAAGACGCCAGGTCGCGAGGCCGAGGAAGTTGCGAAAGCGAGTGCGGTCGCTGTCGCGGGCGACGAGTTTTCGCGTGAGCTGGTGCTGGCGTTTGGCGGCCGAAGCAATATCAGGAACCTGGACGCTTGTATCACTCGTCTGCGCGTTGAACTGAATGATATCGGTTTGGCCAATTCAGAACGACTCAAGGCCCTGGGCGCTGCGGGCGTGATCACTGTGGGTAATTCGCTGCAGGCAATCTTCGGCACGCAGGCGGAGAATATGAAAACAGCAATGGATGAATACCTGAAGACGGCAGGCCCAGAGGCTGATCTCACGGAAAGGCCAGTGATTCAGGTGACGTCACGAGCTTCCGAGGCAACGCCAATAATGGTTGCTGATCCTGAGATGTCAAAAAGAGGAACTCAATTCATTGCCGCGCTTGGTGGTGCTGCCAACATCGAGGAGATTGAATCATGCGCAGAGACTCGGTTGCGCCTTAAAGTCCGTGACGAAGCGTCTGTTGATGAGGTGGCGCTCCGTGAGGCTGGCGCCTGGGCCCTAATGCGCGTTGGAGGCCGGACGATGCATCTGCTCGTTGGCCTACACGCAGAGCGGTATGCTAACGAGATGAAGGCGCAAATCGCGGTGAGAGCTGCTTGACTCCGAATCTCGAACGGGCAATGCTCGATTCTGGTTCGCGAACCGCAACAGCGCTGGCGCTCATGGACAGTGAAGTGCTGGCGCTGGACCGTGATGATTTGATCTTGCTTTTCAACAAAAGCCCGAAGCGGCCGAGATAAAACAAACGCCCGAACAAAACGCTCGCGAAATGATCATCGTCGGCCAGAGACAGGTCACCGAATGGAAGGAACTCAAGGCAACGCTTGATGTATTGAATTACTGAGGCGGCGACGGGCGCTGGTGCCGCCGAATGATTAGGCCAATGGACACGTGAATGTGTGAAAACTCGATTGGCGGAATCATTGTGGAAAGAGGTGACACATAGCTACGATGCTTTGTGTCGACGTACACATGAGGGAAGGACAATTGAATAACAACCAACTCAAGTATAAAGAACCTTTCGTCTTAATGCTCTGCCGTTAGAAATCAGGCGCAGCAAGAAACGGCCGCCACAAACTCCTAACGTTTTAGGACTTTTTGTGGCCAATTTGTGGACAGAATCCTCAGCACATGACCGATACGGGATGGTAAAGAATGGGAACGGATGTAAAAACGCTCGGAATTCTCTGGTGGCTGCAACTTTCGAAAAGGCAAATACTTACGTTTTTGCCGCGCCTATCATTCGGGACCGTGAGGTCGGTGGTTCGAATCCACTCGCCCCGACCAATAACTCACACTCCATCAATTATATACGGTCGTGAACGTTAACGCTCCCCTTTCGTCGTGTGGCCAATTTTTGGACAAAATTATTTTGACTTACGCAATTAACAATCAGTAGCTCTGTCATCATCTGCAAAAAACCGCCTAAAAACGAGGAAAGCTGAGCACGGTCCCCAGCCATGGTCCAATTCCGCAGAATCCGAACCGTGCGCTCGGTAGAAATGTAAAGATTCTCAGCGAAATCAACTGGGATAACGGCTTTGCCTCCTGTTCTGATAACTCTCGAACTCTGGCGTCATCAAAGGACTCGCCGAAAGTAGCTTCAATTAATTGCTGTTCTACTTCGTAGAATGGACCGCTCCATGATCTTCACGTCGCTGTCGCGCATGATTGCCAGGCGAATGCAAACAAGCCAAGTCCAACGAGCCAAAATCAGAATAATAAGTTTGGTCCAGTAGTATTGCGGCATGTTGATGCTGGGCCGGGACTTCAACGAGTCGACGACTCCGGGAAATGTTAAGATGAATAAATGCTCCCCTCGAATCGACCTGGGTCCTCCATATCACATGAGTTACGGTTGGATTACGTTGCGACGACGCAGTTCATTTTTCTGCATGCCGGCTGCTTGTTGGTGTTCTGGACGGGAATAAGTTGGATAGCGCTGGTCACATGTCTGGGTTTTTATTGTCTGCGAATATTTGCCGTTTCTGCCGGATACCACCGCTACTTCGCTCATCGCTCGTATAAGACCGGTCGTCTCTTTCAGTTTTTGCTTGCTCTGTTTGGCAGCCTTTCACATCAAAAAGGTCCACTGTGGTGGGCTGCACACCATCGCTATCATCACGCCCACTCGGATCGGGAAGACGATATTCATTCGCCTGGACAGCATGGCTTTTGGTGGGCACATTGCGGCTGGATCTTCTCAATGGCTTATCGGCGCGCCGACGAACGCCTGATGTCAACATTTACCAGGTATCCTGAACTCCAGTTGCTTGACCGGTTTTACGCCGTACCACCTCTAACCGCTGCTATCTCAATATTCCTCATTGGCCTCACCTTGCAGCACACAAAACCCGAACTGCACACCTCAGGTATGCAGCTGTTGGCGTGGGGGTTCTTCATAAGCACTGTGCTCGTTCACCACGCTATCTACAGCGCCAACTCAATTGGCCATCTCTTCGGGTCTCGTCGGTTTGAAAGTTCGGACCAGAGTCGGAACAATATCTTTGTTGCTCTCCTCACATTTGGAGATGGGTGGCACAATAATCATCATTTCTATCCCCGCTCTGCGCGTCATGGCTTCTACTGGTGGGAAGTAGATCTAACGCTCTATATTTTGAAGGCACTCTCTTATGTAGGAATCGTCTGGGATCTGCATACTCCACCACAAAGAATCTTCGCAAGACAGATCGAGCCCCGCGCCCAACGAAACAATGGTCGGCTCACCGTCTGCAGAACTGGCTGGTTAATCTGTGTGAAGAACGCACCTGGAAGACATGAATAGCCATACTGCCAGGAACCATATAGCAATCCTGCTCATCGTCGGGTTATTTGTAGCTCTTCGTATTTCTCTTCACGTTAGCCAGACGGAGATAGCATCGGCAGCTGCTAAATTTGGCTTCTCAAAGACAACCTTGCCCGAGCTTGCCGATTCACCGGTCCGGATGCAACGTCTCGTTCATCCCAGCCTTCGACGCATCTCAGCATTCGTTTCAACGGTAGGAGCCGCTGTCGCTCTCAACGACGTCGATGGAGATGGCGTGTCAAATGACGCTTGTTATATCGACACCAGGACTGATGACGTCGTCATTACTCCTGTGCCCGGTACGGGAGATCGGTATAAGCCCTTCGCACTGAATCAGGGACCTCTCTTCAACCGGGACCGAATGGCGCCGCTTGGAGTGCTTCTATCGGACGTGAATGAAGATGGTCACGTCGACGTCGTGGTCTACTACGCGGGAAGGTCTCCGCTCATTTTTCTTTGGCGTCCTTCTGTTGAAAACAGTGGACAATCATTGAGTGAGGCTAATTACACCGCCCGCGACATTTTCCCACCCGAAATCTGGATGACAGGTTCGGCAACTACTGCAGATCTCGATGGCGACGGCCATCTTGACCTTATCTTTGCTAACTACTTCAAAGACGGCTCTGACATTTACAACCCGTCCGCTAAAGGCACGGTGTCAATGCCGGAATCCTTTTCTCACGCTTTTAACGGAGGTGGCGAACGCATCTACCGTTGGACGGGCTCAACCGCCGGAACAGAACCGCAGGTGACTTACGAAGAGGTTCTTGATGCCTTACCAGCAGGAGTGGGCGGCGGTTGGGGACTTGCGATCGGTGCTTGCGATCTGGATGGTGATTTACTACCCGAACTTTACGTGGCGCACGACTTTGGACCTGATCGTCTCTTTTGGAACCGGTCGACACCTGGCCACATTCACTTCGCGTTATTGCAGGGACAAACTACTTTCAGCACGCCGAAATCATACGTCCTGGGAAAAGACTCCTTCAAAAGCATGGGCGTTGATTTTGGTGATTTGAACGATGACGGAATTCCCGACATTTACGTCAGCAACATCACTGAGCCGGGGGGTCTTCAGGAAAGTCAGATGATGTTTGTGAGTACCGGACCGCTGAATCATCTCGAAACTGGTATTGCTCCTTACGTAAATAAGAGCGAGTCGCTCCGGCTGTCGCGAACAGGCTGGGCGTGGGACGCAAAACTCGATGACTTTGACAACGATGGAAGGCTTGAGGCCCTGCAGGCCACCGGTTTCATCCGCGGAAAAAATAACAACTGGCCCGAGATTCAGGAATTGGGGACCGCGAATGACGTTCTCATTTCAAGCGTAGGTTCGTGGCCGAAGATTCAGGATGGAGCCGATCTCGCAGGACACGATCAGAATCCCTTCTTTGTACAAGTCGGCGATCATTTCGTAGACATCGCAAAACAGATCGGTTTCGGTGAAGACTACGTCAGTCGAGGAATCGCCATCGCCGATGTCGATCTCGACGGCCGTCTCGACATGGTGGTTTCAAATATGTGGGGGCCAGCTAGCTACTATCATAACGAGTCGCCACGCTCGGGAGCATTTCTCGGCCTTCGTCTACTTCTCCCGATCGGCGACGGAGACGCCGACACCACTATCGTGCAGGAAGGTTCGCCCACCGGAGACATAAAGGGCCGCGCGGCGGTAGGAGCGACTGTAACTGTTACGCTCCCCAGTGGAAGAGTGCTAACCAGACAGGTCGATGGCGGCAACGGGCATAGCGGAAAAAGATCGCCTGAGCTTCACTTCGGGCTCGGCGAAGTTGCCGGGCCGGTTCAAATAAAACTTGCCTGGCGCGATCGTTTTGGCCACGTGCAGCATAAGGTGCTTCGTTTGAACGCAGGCTGGTACACAGTTCTACTTGGGTCGGACTCGGAGGTTCAGCCATGAGTGGGCCAAATATCCGACTGGCAGCACTGCGACGATTTGCCATCACAATCTCTGTTTTGAATCTACTGGGCCATACGATACTCGGCTTCGAGAACTCGTGGGCGCAAATGATCGTGGCGTTGGGCACGAGCTATTTCACTGAGCTATTGCTGGAGGTTGTTGATGCGTCGGCGTCCGGTCGGCCACGCCGATTTGAGGGTGGAATCGTCAAGTTCATAGATTTCCTATTACCAGCCCACATTTCAGGAATGGCAGTTTCGATGTTGCTTTATGGCGGAGAGCTGCTGCTTCCGTTCGCGTTTGCCTCGGCCGTCGCGATTGGTTCGAAAGCACTTTTTACGTTTCCGGTAAATGATTCCGAACGCCACTTCCTCAACCCGTCCAACACCGGAATTGCAGTCACTGTATTTCTGTTTCCGACAATCGCTCCGATAATGCCGTGGCAATTCACAGAAAGTCTGTCGGGTAACCTGAGTCGCGTGTTCGCTGTGGTCGTCATCTGTCTAGGCACATTTATGAATTGGCGATACACGCGACGCATGCCACTCATTCTCACGTGGGTGCTCGTATTTGCGTTGCAGGGAGTCGTACGGTGTTTGATCAATGATCTGCCTTTGACTGTGGCGTGGGTGCCATTGACGGGCGTGAGTTTTCTGTTGTTCACCTTCTATATGGTCACCGATCCAGGCGCCACGCCAAGTAATTCACGAGAACAGGTTTTGTTTGGCGCTGCTATCGCCGTCGTATATTGCCTGCTAGTAATGGGCGACGTCGCGTTCGGCTTCTTTTATTCGCTGTTTATCGTTTCTTTCCTGCGCGGGTTCATTCTTCGGCTTAAGAGAGACCAACCGAAAGTTGGAGACGAAAATCGCCTATTTGGCGGATGACTAGCTAAATCGTCGGGTGTTACTTTCTGCAGCGCATAATTAGTCTCGTCCCAAGACACTCGAATGCGATTATCGAAATTACGGACCGGACACGGATTACGGCAGAGGTTCGTGCTTCGCCTGACTTATCTCCTGACGCTTTCCGAGCCGTTCGACGTAGTTAAGACTTTCACTTACCGCCCCGATTATTTCGGAAAGCACTTCTGCGATCTTGGTCACGATCTCTTACGTGGCCACTCGGAATGGTCAATCGGCGAACGGGAGTTGTTTGGCGCTTTCACGGCGAATCTAAACCAGTGCCTCTTTTGAACGCGGGCCCACCGCGCGGTCGCGTGGTCCATCCTTGGCCACAAATTAACAGGTGAAGTCTTTGCTGATTGGCGCAAAGCTCAGATCGACGACCGTCTGCGCTCTACACTGGTCCTCCTCGAAAAAGTCACGCTGTTTCCCCGCGAGATCAATGGCGACGACATCGCGGAGTTGCGGCGAACGGGATTGACCGACCGAGCGATTCTCGATGCAACCTACGTTTGCATCGGCTTCAACATCATCGCTCGGATTGCAGAAGCGCTTGGATTTGACCTTCCTTCAGAGGAGTTGTTTTTCAGAGCCGCAAAGCTTTTGCGCGTGGTTGGGTATAAGAGACTGAGTGGAACCTGGATCAGCAAACGAAGGAGGCGTGTAGCCAAACCTCTTTTGCTGAGCGTCGGTCCGCAACATGACGATGACTCGACAGCTACCGCAGTTTCTTTTGATCCCTATGCTGTGAAGATGACTCATCTTCGTCACGCAGTGACTTCACATCCTGCATCGCTTCCGGTGGTTGTCAGGCAAACGATAACTGCTGGTCGACACGTATCCGGTCCGCTCGGATCGTATGTAAGAAAAGTAGCTGAACGTGCACACGAGATCACTGATGAGGACATAGCCTCGCTGCATGCCGCTAACTACACTGACGACGACATCTTTGAAGCCACGGTAAGCGCCGCCCTTGGCGCCGGTCTGTTCCGGCTGGACTGTGTACTTCGCGCTCTCGTCGCGACCCAATCCACATCAAGTATTATTCAGTCGTCACAGAAGCTGGCCGAGCGAGCCTGCTAGGCAAACATTCGGCATTGCATCTTCCGCGTGTTTCACGTGACAATCCGTCGAAGCATGCGCCGATTAAGTTGCGTTCATTTAATTAGTCTTCTCTTCTCACTACTGCTGAGCAGCTGTGGGACTGCGCATGCACTAGATTCGTCCCGAGAACTTTCTCAGTTTGGCCGCGAAGTGTGGCTCACCGAGAACGGCTTACCGCAGAACACCGTTCACGCGATCGCTCAAACTGGGGATGGCTACATCTGGATCGGGACTGAAGAGGGTTTGGCTCGCTTCGACGGCGTAAAATTTACCGTTTTTGATAAGCAGAATACTCCGGCGATCAAGAGCAACTACATTCGCAGTCTGTTAGCAGATCGGCAAGGCGCTCTGTGGATTGGCACGGCGCAAGGTCTGGTCCGTATGCTGAATGGTAAGTTCACGTTGTTCACCAGGGATGATGGACTCCCCAGCGAGACGATCCAAGCAGTTTATGAAGATCGGGAAAGCAATATCTGGGTTGCAACTGCTAACGGTCTGGGTCTGTTAAAGACTGGCGGACTTACCACCTTCACCGCTAAAGAAAGGCTGATCAGTGGCAGCATTCAAGCGTTGTTGGAAGATTCCGGCGGTGCGCTTTGGATCGCCACACCTTACGGTATGGGCCGGCTTAAGGACGGTAAATTTACGAACTACACCGTCCGCGATGGACTTGGTAGCACCAGTGTCAGAGCAATCCAAGAGGACCGGAAGGGCCGCGTCTGGTTTGGTTCCCTCGGCGGCCTGACCTCGTTCGACGGCAATCGATTCACAACCTACACCACACGAGATGGTCTGCCAAACGATCGAGTCATCTCCCTCCAGGCGGATCGAGATGGCGATCTGCTTATTGGAACGGCTCGGGGTCTTTGTCGCTTCAGTGAGGGCCGTTTCGCCGCCTTCAATGCCGGCGAAGCACTCTCAACCAGCACCATCCTCTCACTTCTCGAAGACCTCGAAGGCAATCTGTGGATCGGCACTGAGTCCGGGGGAGTCAACCTCCTGAAAGATACAAAATTTACGACTTACACTGTGAGAAACGGACTCTCAAACGATCTCGTCAAATCGATCTACGAAGACCACGAGGGCAATATATTTATCGGCACTGACGGCGGTGGCTTGAATGTGCTAAGGAACGGCAAGCTTAACGCTTATATCACCCGAGACGGCCTCTCCAGCAACGTTGTTTTGTCTCTCGCCGGTGACAATGCGGGAAATCTCTGGGTCGGAACGCCGGACGGATTGAATCGTTTTAGTAAAGGACAGTTTGCTACCTATACTTCGGCTGATGGTTTGGCCAGCAATGATGTCCGATCGCTCTGCTGGGATCATCGCGGCAATCTATGGATCGGTACACGCGGTGGCCTGACTAGAATGAGGAACGGAGTTTTCAAAACCTTCACTGAGGTGGACGGACTCCCGAACGATCTGATCACTACACTTTATGAGGACACCAATGGAAACTTGTGGATAGGCACGTTCGGTGGTTTAGCAAGGCTCACGAATGAGGAGTTCACAACTTTTACTACCAGTGACGGCCTTTCGAGCGATGCAATTATCTCACTCCATGAAGACTCGGACGGCACGCTGTGGATCGGTACGAATGGCGGTGGTTTGAATCGCCTGAAAGGCGGCAAGTTCACCAGCTACACGACCAGCAATGGGCTACTTGATGATGTTGTCTATCGGATCTTGGAAGACGGCCAAAATAACCTTTGGCTGAGTTGCCGCAAAGGTATCTTTCACGTTAGTAAAAAAGAACTCGACGAGTTTGCCAAAGGCACGATTGCCTCGATCGCACCGGTTGCTTACGGAACCGCAGACGGCATGATGACGCGCGAGTGTAGCGGCGGCGGCGATCCGGCTGGATGGCGCGGTGGTGACGGAAAGCTTTGGTTCCCTACTATCAAGGGTCTCGCGATGATTGACCCGGAGAGACTGAAAACGAATTCGCACCCGCCGCCGGTTGTGATCGAGCAAATACGTATCGATGATAAATCGTTTGCGCCGAGCGAGCGCCTCGAGTTGCCCGCCGGCACAACGCGTTTCGCCCTGGATTACACAGCCCCGAGCTTCGTGGCACCCGAGAAAGTCAGGTTCAGGTACAAGTTGGAGGGGTTTGACAAAGATTGGATTGATAGTGGCACTCGCCGCATTGCTTACTACACTAATCTGCGCCCGGGAACGTACACGTTTCGGGTAATCGCCAGTAACAACGATGGGGTTTGGAATGAAACCGGCGCGACTCTTTCTCTTTACCTGAAGCCATATTTTTATCAGACCTACTGGTTCTACGCGGTCTGCCTACTCGTGCTGGTAATGTTGGCCTGGCTACTATTTCGGCTTCGTGTGCGCGGAATGCAAGCGCAATTCAGCGCCGTGCTGGCCGAGCGAACTCGCATAGCTCGTGAGATACACGACAACCTCGCGCAGGAGCTGTCAGGAGTTTCCGTCCAATTAGAGGTACTCGCCCGCACAATGCCACCTGGGGCTAACGCTGCGATGTCTGCTCTGGATCGCGCGAGGCGGCAAGTTCGCCATGGCATCGCTGAAGCTCGACGCTATGTTTGGGAACTCCGATCATCGACTCTCGAAAATAATGATCTACCTACCGCTTTGTCCGAGACCGCGCGGAGATTGACGCAGGACACTACTATCCACGCCCAGGTTGAAGTCAATGGCACTTTCCGGCCATTGACCCAATTGGTAGAGGGCAATCTTCTCCGCATCGGACAAGAGGCAATAAACAACGCAGTGAAACATGCTCATGCTCAACAGATACTCGTCAATCTGGTGTTCGATGCTAAACGAGTACAACTCATCATCCGAGATGACGGGCGCGGTTTTAACAATCAAGTGGGGGAAAATGGAAGAGAGGGCCATTTCGGATTAATCGGCATGCGGGAGCGCGCCGAACAGATTGGCGGGACCTTGTCGATTCAGAGCACTGATGATTCCGGCACCGAAGTGGTGGCTGACGTGCCGATCAGCAGCTAATAACGGAGAAGCTCAGATTGTGAATGACAGAATCAGGATCATGGTGATCGACGATCAGGCGGTTGTGCGGCAGGGTTTTATCGCCTTAATTAATACCGTGCCGGACATGGAGGTGATCGCTGAAGGAATCAATGGACAGCAGGCCATTGATTTATACAGTCAACACACGCCAGACGTAACGCTTATTGATTTGCGTATGCCAGTTGTCGGCGGCGTCGAAGCCATCACTGCTATTCGACACAACTTTCCGGATGCGCGTCTGATCGTACTCACTACCTACGATGGTGATGAAGACATTTACCGATCACTACAAGCCGGAGCCAGAGGTTATCTGTTGAAGGATGTGTTCTTCGAAGAACTCGAGACGGCGATCAGAAGCGTGCATGCCGGCGCACGGCACATTCCCGCCGCGATCGCCATGCGGCTTGCTGAGCGAATGGCCAGCTCCGACTTGACCAGCAGGGAGATGGAGGTGCTGGAACTGATCGTGCAAGGTCAAAGCAATAAAAAAATCGGCGCCAGCCTGAGGATCAGCGAAGCGACGGTTAAGAGTCACATCAATAACATTCTCAGCAAGCTCGGAGTGACCGACCGTACCCAGGCGGTAACCACCGCTCTGCAACGTGGGTTGGTCCACCTGCGTTAGTCTGAAAGTCTTGTTTAGTACGTCTCCAACCAAAGATTGATCCACGGCCCCACCTTCCGGGTCATGACACAATTTCGAGTCGTTGCTAATCTCGCCATGTAAGTTATCCCAGTCCCGGGTTCGGGTTAACTTTGGGGTCCAATTTCCCTACCCCAAAAAATCCCTACCTAGAAAAACTTTGTTGTCAGACCAAGCGACTTCGGAGTTGATTTGAACCCGGGACTGGGATCTCACCACCAGCTTTTCCAATCCCATTCATTCAACCATGAAGATTGCAGCGATGGCGTCGCATACTTACGCGAAGACCATCGCTGCTACTTAAAATGAAACGCGAACTCCTAGTTGTATTTCACGCCCCGGCGTCGCGGCTTCGGTGATCGTTCCGAACTGCGGGGTATTGACGAAGCGGTTGGGAGTTCCAAGGTTTGTATGATTGAGGGCGTTGAAGGCTTCGGCACGTACTTGTAGCTTGATAGTCTCAGTCATCGCGAATTCTCTTTGCAGAGCGAGATCCAAAGTCTGTCTGCCGGGACCGTAAACCGTGTTGCGACCTACATTGCCGAATGTGAATGCAGCCGGTGTCGCAAAGGCGGCGGGGTTGAACCACCTGGCGGCTGTCCGGGAGTTCGCATCAAAAATCGGCTGGCCGGTATAGTTTGCGCGAATCGGATTCTCACCTAACAACGTACCCGCATTAGCCGTGTCGCCAAACACCGAGATGGTGAATGGGAAACCACTTTGCGCCTGATAAATCGCTGACAATCTCCAGTCTTTGCTAATCGCATGAATGAAGCCATTCTGCTTCAACGCAGGTATGCCATACACCATACTCAGAGCAAAACGGTGCCGCACATCGCACGCAAGTGCCTTTTCAAGGCTGAGATTTGAATTGTTCTGAGGTGCAGCCGATTCAAACATCGGCGAACGAAAATCAGGGGCATCGCTGAGATTCTTCGAGAAAGTGTAATTGGCAAGAAACGTCCAACCACGACTGAATCTTCTGCGCAGATTGACATAACCAGCCTCATACCAACTCTGCGCGGAATTCTCGAGCAGGTTGATGCCACTCACCGGAAAAGTTGTACTGGTGATCGCGACGTTGACAGGCAGGACCATCCCCGGCAGAAAGCTCAAGGTTTTGAAGGGCCGTCGTGGTCCAATCGCACCGGGACCAGCGGGCGCATTGTTGATTAAGTGGGAACGTTGCAGATGCAAACCATGTGAACCAAGATAGCCGAGCTCGAGAGTTGTTTGCGCACCGAGACTCTTCTCCACCGACCCACTCCACTGTTCGATGTATTGGGGCGGCGCATCGGTTTCAAAAGCAGCGAAACTGACCGTCGTCGTTCCCAACACCGCCGGGCCGAAGTTGAAGTGACTGGCGACGATTCCTGCTGCGGGAGTGAAATTATCGCTCTGCTGTGTTTCCGGAAACACGTAAGGCACATTGTGACGCTGGTTGCACCACGTGTTCATATCAACCGGAGTAAAGAAGATTCCGAAACCGGCATGTAGAACCAATCCGTGCTTGTGCAGGTTGTGAGAGATACCGACGCGAGGAGCGAAATTGAGTTTATTGGAGTAGTTTAGACCTTCCGGAAAACCTTCCTGCCCGCCGATGAATACGGAGGGTACGCCATTTTGAAATGTAAGATTGGTGTTTGGATAGCGAATGTCCACCAACGGGCTCATATATTCGTAGCGAAGCCCGATTTGGATTGTGGTATTACGCGTAACCTGGAAGCTGTCGTGCACAAAAGCATCTGCGTACCACTGCCGCAACTGCATTTGTGGAATACCGGCTTGCCTCTGCTTTACTGCGGGCAGACCGAGTAGAAAATTCGCCAATGCTGATCCGGTACCATCGTTGGTAGCCGTTTTTGTGGTGAAGCCGTTAGTGAACTGGTAATACCCGCGGTTCTGAAAGAAGCCCCACATGGGCCAGATGAAACGACGAAAACTCGCGCCAAACTTCAAGCTATGTCTGCCAACCTGCCAGTTCAACGAATCGCGAGCTTCGAGAATCGTGTTCCACATATGCGCCGGCGTAGCAATGTAGGTGTCGCCCATGCCTGAATAGCCCTGAACGTTGAACCACGGCGCACCAAATGCACCTTCACCGCCGAAACCGATTCCTGTGATTCCAAGTTCCGACACGATGTCGTTCGTAAAACTGTTCTCCGAAGTGCGATGCATTGCGAGACGGGAAACAGTGATCGAAGCGAGGTTCACGAGGTTCGGACTTATGACGCGAGTCCAACCGATGGTCCCGTTCTGCGACAGGTTGTCGTGATTAGCGCCGAAGCCAGGCAGGTTTTGCGGCGTGAATCCTCGTTCACTGCTGAACGAATAACGAGCAAAGAGACTGTTGCCGCCGTTCAGTATTTGATCCAAGCGAATCGTGGCCTGATCAGTCAGGTGATGTGCGTTGCGCACGTCGAGATAGTTGTTGCAGTCGATGCCGGCGCCTACGACTGTAGGTGCTCCCAACATGGTCATACCACAACCCATCATTCCCGTTGCCAGATTGGGCCGCGGGATATATTTCTTTAAGAATAGTGCCACTTTCTGATCGATCATTCCCTGCGGAATCCGGTTGTTCGGGAATTGATCGCGAATGACCTGCGGATTGGTTGGGCTAACCGGCCGTGTTGGATCGAAACTCGGATTGGGATGCGAGCTAAACGGGTTGTAAATAGTCGCCCCACTCATCGAAAAATTACCATTGATTTCGTCCTCAGTAGGTACAGTGGCCACCATCGTCTGTGATTTGGTATGTCGCAGCCCTTCATAGTTCACGAAGAAAAAGCTTTTGTTGCGGACGATTGGGCCACCGAACGATGCACCAAAGTTATTCCGCACCAAATGACTCGCCTCCTCCATCTCGTTGAAGGTACGAGCATCAAAGACGTCGTTTCTTAAGAACTCGTAAACGGTTCCGTGAAACTCGTTCGTACCAGTGCGCGTGACAATGTTGACCTGACCGCCACCGGCGCCACCGAGCTCTGCGGTGTAACTTCCCGTCTGCACTTTGAACTCGTGCACAGCATCAGGTGAAGGACTGAAGTTGAGCGTGTTGAACGTCGGATCTGTGTTCGTGGCGCCGTCGAGCAGGAAGTAGTTTGCGTTAGGACGATTGCCACTGATGCTTATTGCGGAGCGCTGGCCGGGACGCCAGTACAACGGACTCATCTCGCCTGTCTGTGCTCCGTGTGATTCGTGCGCTCCTGGAACTGAGAGCACCAAATCAATCAACATGCGTCCGTTGAGCGGCAGGTTCTGTACTGCCGTTGGTTCGACCACTTCGCCAAGCGAAGCGTCTGTAGTTCGCAGGACATTGACCGTGTCGGCCTTAACATCGACTACAGTATTCAATGAGGCGACCCGCAGATTCAGATTGAGAGTCATCGATTGTCCCACTTCGAGAGTGATCTTTTGGGTCAGCGTCGCAAAACCAGAAGCCTGTACAGAGACTTTGTAATCTCCTGGCATTAAACCGGTGATCTGGAAGCTGCCGAGGTTGTTGGTGACGGCCGAGCGTAAGGCGCCTGTCGTTTCTGAGATCAATTGGACTGAACAACCCGCGAGAACGTTCTGTTGCGGATCGAAGATGATGCCGCTCAAAGTTGCATAATTGCTTTGAGAGTTAGCTGTAGTTGCAGCCGACAACAAGAATAGAAATATGAACAGCTGGAGTACTTTACGCATACTCAAACCTCCACGTAACTAGATAGTCTTAGCAACAGGACGTAATTCTAAAAGGAAGTCGATGGCCGAAACTGCCAACCGAATAGCCGGCGAGTTTAGTGAGAGATCGACCTGAGTGTCATCCAACTAAAGATGGAGTGTAGTGTAGGACTTCGGTTGGATAGCAGCAAAACGCAAGTTGAAACGACGTCGGTTGCTTTGACGGCTGACGCAGCAATAAATATTGTCTGGTGTCACGTAGCAGAAGGTAGTGCTAGCGCGGCCAAAGGACATAAAATGCGTCGTCGGTAAGGACTTGGGATCGACTCGCCCAGCGGCGATTATGGCCCAGAGTTCTAAAGGACTGCACCTCCCGATGGACTGAACCCCTAGATTGAGACACTCGAAATTGGCACACTTAGCACAGGAAGGAGCTGCAAGTGGCCAAGAGACGAGTGGGACGCTACTCAAATGAGTTCCGGCGTGCGTGCGTCGAGCGCATGAAACAGTGCGACGAC
>DASUYO010000271.1:0-3847 GCA_036377375.1 Pyrinomonadaceae bacterium | reverse complement strand
CAGGTCTGTTAAGCTGGTGGTGAAAATTACGAGTTCCGAATCGAAAAAACTCAACAGGCCGCTCCTTTCAAGCGCTGCCCGCAAATTTTCTTGCGGTTGATTGTTTGAACGAACAATCAGCCCTATTCGTGCACCGAATGTACGCAGTGATTCCAAAACATCGCGCGTTTCAGGAGGAACGACATACTCCAGTAAAACCCCGCTTGCAGAAGATCTTGAAATAGCCACAACGCCATCAGTAAAAAAGATCGTTTTCATCGGTACCTCTCGAAGTGCAAGTTTATTTGTTAATCACAACCGATGTCTCCGGCAAAGAATTCATTACCATGAGATGTCGTCGTGTTTTGGCGCGAGGGATGTGGTTGCTCATAGACTCGGACTAGCGCCTGCCGCATAATCAGGTGGAACGCGGAGGTATAACGCGTTGGAACAAGCCTGATGCCGCTAAAGGAAGCCTTGAGATGAAAGTTCAAGCTGTTACTCCGATCCTAAATGTTTCGAATTTGCCGGAGAGTTTTGCGTGGTTCGAGAAGCTGGGTTGGGAGAAGCTTTGGGAATGGGGCGATCCACCGACGTTTGGCGCCATCAAATCCGGCGCCGCTGAAATCTTTCTTTGCCAGAATTGTCAGGGGGCTCGCGGTGGTCCAATGCCGCAGGAGCCCTGGGACAACCAGGCGGGCAGCGTGTGGATGAGTTGGTGGTTGGAATCACCCGCCGAGGTCGATGCTATGTACGAGCTCGCGTTGAAGCTGGGTATTGTTGCTCCATGGCCGCCCACCGATATGCCATGGGGCGTCCATGAATGTCACATTCGACATCCTGATGGACACACCTTTCGTGTGGGTGCAGGAACGGAGGAGGAGTGAACAATCACAGCGCAGGCAACTCACAGATGGTAAAGTTCTATCGAACTCAGTGAGCAATTGTTAGAAAGTGCTTGACAGGAACGGTGGTCCTGTCTTATACAAAGCAACTTGCGCCTACGGAGCGCAGCGTGGAGGGGAACATTCCAATGTTGATGACCAGGACATACAAACAGCATCCGACGAAATGGCAGCCATGCGCGGCCATGTATCCCGTCGTCTGCTCGGCAGGCCTGACGTTGTCAGCAATCAATACGTTTGGCGGCAGACTCGGACAAGAACGGTCCATAGATAGCCGTAATTTAAGGCATTAATTTAGCGGGAGCGGACTCCCGCTCCCAAATCTCAAAGCGAAATTCAAGAGACTTGAAGGAGCGGGCAGCTTCCCTGGGAGGCTTAAAGCCCGCTCCTTTAGTTTTTTGATAATCGAAGTACCTTTTGCGAGAGATGAAGGCAGGAGCCTTCAACCAGATGACGTTCTCGGTGCTTTGCGAGAGTCCGCGAGATCGCCATCTTCAGGAGAAGTGTGCCCCGAAGTGTGTTCGTGGCAATGATCTCTCTGCCTTCATCTATTTTTTAGCATAGTGAATCTTAGATTTGAAATCCTCGCGCTGCGAGATTTGAGATTTGAAATTCACGGACCTGTAGCTCAGCGGAATCAGAGCGCGACTCTGCGAAGGTCGAGGTCGCACGTTCAAATCGTGCCAGGTCCACCAATCATTTGCGCGTGTAGCCCAATTGGAAGAGGCGGCTGACTTAAGATCAGTTTTTTTCTGAGAGTTCGAATCTCTCCACGCGCACCAATCATTCATCCGTTTATATGTGGGTCGTAGCTCAATTGGCAGAGCACCGCACTGTGACTGCGGCCCGTGAGGGTTCAACTCCCTTCGACCCACCCAAAAACAAAGCGCTTAACATTCAGAGAAGGAGTATTGAAGTGATCAAGCAAAATGACTGCAAAAGGAGGAACAGCAATATGAAGTGAAAAAAATTCGCTGCACTCGCAGCTTGGAAAGGAAAAGTAAAATGAGCGAAGCAGGAAACAAGCGGTATCACGTTAGACGCCGCGAGTTTCTAAACGAGAACCCTGAGATGCCGGCTTATGTGATCGGCATCGTTGAAGACTCCGCAGACATTCCTGACGAGGATGAGCAGGGATGGAAGTGGGCAACGGTGATGTTGGAATTCGGTGACTGCACACGTCGCGTCTCGTTTGATCTTGGTCTGTCAGACGAAATCGAAAGAGCGAATAGCCTGCGAAAGATCAATCTCATTGCCGAAGTTGTGAGCTCCGTTCGAGACGGAATCGCCAAAGAAGTGGCCTCCCGTAATGCCCGACCACACGTACAAGATCATTCACAAGGGGCTGTAGCTTAGTTGGATCAAAGCGCTGCACTGTCGATGCAGAGATCGCGAGTTCAAATCTCGTCAGTCCCGCCAAAACACCAGCGCCAAAGGCGCGCAATATGAAAGCCAGGGGCAAGCGCCGAACAACGTGAGGCGCGTCGCCCCTGGTAAAAACCGCAATGGCCGTGTAGCTCTGAAAGAGCGGAATAATTGGGTTGATATCTCGCACTTTCAGTGCTCTTTAAAAATTATTCCTTCTGACCAGGGGCGACGCGTTCCGCTGCGCTTCACGCTTGCCCCTGGCTTTCATATTGCGCGCCTTCGCCGCTGGCACGATTTTTTTGCAAAGCAGCGCGTCAGTAGCCAAATCGGATCAAGGCACCTGCCTCTTAAGCAGGGGATTGTGAGTTCGAGTCTCACCTGGCGCACCAGTTTCATTTACACTTAGAAAGGAGGTGATCAATGCCTTACAAGAAGCTACCAATCGGTGGCGCTCATGCCGAAGTTCTTTCGTGGGCCAATCATGAGTTCAGCATCGAAGAGCAAGCGATGCTGCGCAGCGTCTCGCGCTTGCCATGTTTGTTCAAACACGTGGCGTTGATGCCCGACGCGCATCTCGGCAAGGGCAGCATGGTTGGTTCTGTTGTCGCAACCAAAGATGCGGTGATTCCCGCCACGGTTGGTGTCGACATCGGTTGCGGCATGATGGCCGTGAGGACGCCATTCAAAAGCGGCATTCTCGATGGCAAGTTGAAAGAACTACGACTCGCTATCGAAGAAGCAATTCCGGTTGGCTTTCACGACTATCGCGATCCGGTGACGGAATCGGATGAGTGGAACGGCTGGGAACACTTCAACGCACTTCACAAGGGCGTTCACGATCGCAAGTCGAAAGCGATGAAGCAACTCGGCACGCTCGGCGGCGGCAACCACTTCATCGAAGTTTGTCTTGATACGGAAAACTTCGTCTGGTTGATGCTGCACTCGGGCTCGCGCAACATCGGCAAGGAACTCGCGGATCGCCACATCTCGACAGCGAAGTCGCTGTGGCAGCTGTCGGAACTACCGGCTCCTGACCTCGCTTACTTCATCCAGGGCACGCCGGAATTTACGGCGTACTGGGAAGATCTGAAGTGGGCCCAGGCGTACGCGATGAAGAACCGCGAGATCATGATGGCGCGTTTATTGAAGGTCTTTAACAAGATGTTCAATCATCGCCAATCATTCGAACTAGAGATGGTAGTCAACTGTCATCACAACTACGTTGCGCTCGAAGAGCACTACGGCGAAAAAGTTTTCGTCACGCGCAAGGGCGCAATCAATGCGGACAAAGGCGCGTATGGCATCATCCCTGGATCGATGGGAGCAAAATCGTTCATCGTCAAGGGTCGCGGCGTCGCGGAAAGCTTTAACTCGTGTTCACACGGAGCGGGCCGCAAGATGTCGCGCAGCGCTGCCAAGCGCCACTTCAGCAGTGCCGATCTGGTGAAGCAAACCGCAGGTGTCGAATGTCGCAAAGACAATGGCGTGCTGGATGAAATTCCCGGCGCTTACAAATCGATCGAAGCGGTGATGAAGAACCAGAAAGACCTCGTTCAAGTCGTTGCCGAGATCAAACAAGTGGTTTGTGTGAAGGG
>DASUYO010000270.1:0-3120 GCA_036377375.1 Pyrinomonadaceae bacterium | reverse complement strand
TGATCGAAATTCGCGATGCCGCGGAAATCGAGTGGCAGATCGGTGAGGTTGCGATAGTAGGAGTCTTGCTGGATAAAGACTACCTCGCTGGCGCTGACGGATTCGAGGATGCGATTGGCGACCGTGGTCTTGCCCGATCCTGTACCACCTGAGATGCCGATGATCATGCTCACAAATGTCTCACACCCTGCGATTCATCGCGCCGATCACTCTCCCCAGCAACTCCGTAAATATCCCCCGCACACGATCGCCGGTCGCCATCACTTCTTCATGATTGATCGGCTCGTCGCTGATACCCGCTGCCATGTTGGTGATGCACGAGATGCCGAGCACCTCGAGGCCCATGTGCCGCGCCACGATTGCTTCCGGCACGGTGCTCATCCCAACTGCATCTGCACCAAGATTTCTGAGCAAGTGGATCTCAGCCGGAGTTTCATAACTCGGTCCGGAAAGTGCGCCATAAATTCCGCGTCGCACTTCTACTCCAATCTCTCTCGCTTCCTCGATAACCAATTCCTGCAACTCCGCTGAGTAAACCGCCGACATGTCCGGGAAACGTGGTCCAAATCTCTCCTCGTTTGGTCCACGCAGCGGATTGACGCCCATGAGGTTCAGATGATCGCTGATCACCATCAACGCCCCCTGCGTTAATTCAACATTTATCCCGCCGGCGGCATTAGTCAGAATCAACGTCTTGATACCAAGTAAACCGAAAGTGCGAACTGGAAATGTAACCTCTTCGAGTGAGTAGCCCTCGTAGTAGTGCACTCGGCCCTGCATCGCCACCACGGGAACACTATCGATCTTTCCGATCACGAGACGTCCAGCGTGCCCTTCGGCAGTCGAGCGCACGAAGCCGGGTATCTCCTGGTAAGGAATGCCGACCGGCTCTTCGAAATCGTCTGCGAAACCACCCAGGCCGCTTCCCAGCACCAATGCAATGCGTGGCTCGACGCTTATTTTCGATCGAATAACTCTGGTGGCATGTTCGGCGCGTTCGTAAAGACTCGTGCTTTCCATTCGCTTAACCATCTCAAACCCCTCGTCTATTTCTCTTTCTCATAGGGTATGCCCAGGGCACGCGGTGGCCGGGATGATCCAATAAAGCCTGCCAGCACCACAATGGTCAAGACGTAAGGCACCATTTGAATGAATTGCACCGGAATATCGTCTCCGGAGGGCAGCTTGAATACGCCCTGCATCTGAATCGAGACGGCCTCAGTGAATCCAAACAGAAGACACGCAAGCAGCGTCTGCACCGGTCGCCATTTTCCAAAAATCAAAGCAGCAAGCGCGATGAAGCCGCGACCGGCAGTCATGTTTCTGGTAAACAACGACGACTGGCCAATCGAGAGATATGCGCCGCCCATTCCCGCCAGCAATCCCGCAAGCAGAACGCCTGAATACCTGATTTTCGACACACTTACACCCGCAGCATCCGCGGCTTCAGGGTTTTCTCCAACGGATCTCAATCGCAGTCCGAAGGCTGTTTTATAAACCACATACCAGATTGCGAACACGAGAACCAGGACCGCAAGCGCGATGATTACCGGTGACTGCGGTAACAAGTGGTCCTTCGGAATCTGCGGAGTAGAACCCGATGAAAGAAAGAACGCGCCACTGAGGAATCCGGGTATTCCGACCATCAGGATGTTGATTGCCGCACCACTGACAACCTGGTCTGCTTTGAACTTGATGCAAGTGACGGCATAGATGACTGCGATAAACAGGCCGGCGATCATACCCGCGAGTAACCCGACCCACGGGCTCGCATTGCCGATGCCGAGTTTTTTGTCAGCAGCATAAGTCACGGCGGCAGCGGTGAAAGCTCCCGCGAGCATCTTTCCTTCGAGCGCGATATTGATCACACCCGAGCGCTCCGAAAACAGGCCGCCAAGCGCTGCGAGCACGAGCGGCGTTGCAAGCCGGATCGTGGAGGCGATGAGCGAGAACGTGAAAATGTCTCTCATGAGTTACGCTCGCAAACGTTCCATGGGTGCTCTTCGTCGCAAGAGCCACTTGAAGAACGCTTCAGCAGCAACGAACAGAATGATGATACCTTGCAACACCTGCACGATGTCCTTCGTGACGTGCTCAGAAAAACCGTCTACATAAATGCCGCCATGCTGCAACGCCGCAAACAACAATGCCGCGAGGATTACACCAACTGGATGATTGCGGCCGAGCAGCGCCACGGCGATCCCAGTGAAGCCATAGTTGTCTGAAAAGCCATCGTAATAGCGATAGCGATAACCCAACACTTCGTTGATTCCAACCATGCCTGCGAGTGCGCCTGAAACTGCCATCGCCAGCACGATCTGTTTGCGAATCGAGATGCCGCCATACTCGGCTGCGAAAGGATTACTCCCGGTCGCGCGGATTTCATAACCCCACTTGGTGCGCCACAGAAAGAGATAAACGAGCAGGCAGCAAAGCAGCGCGAGCAGGAAGGCGATGTTCAAGGGAATGCGCTCGGGAAAGCCGGGGATGAATTTGCCCAGCCGCGCGATGTGAGCTCCTGGTCCAATCGTCGCTGTTTCCATGATCGGATCGCCGGGAATTTTGTAGTGATACTGTGTGAAGTAACTGACAAGCGCGACGGCGATGAAGTTCAACATGATTGTGTTGATGACTTCATGCGAGCCAAATTTCGCTTTCAACACACCGGGGATCGCTGCCCAGAACGCGCCGGTGAAAATGGCAGCCGCAAAACAGAGTGGAATCAGCAGCCACGGCGTCAGGTTCGCTAGAGTGATCCCGACCCATGCTGTAGCGAAGGCGGCAATGTAGAGTTGTCCTTCAGCGCCGATGTTGAAAAGACCGCAACGAAATCCGACGAGTACAGCAAGACCAGTGAAGATCAGTGGAGTTGCGTGGAAGAGTGTGTAGCCAATACCGTCCGGCCAGGAGAGCGCGCTGCCGAGCAACAGGCGATAAGCGTTGATGGGATTGTCTCCGACGATCACGATGAGGATGCCGCCGACAATGAAGGCAGCAATCACCGCGATCATGGGAAACAAGAGGTCACGCGCGAGCTTGGGCATATCTTTGATACGTGCTTGGGTCAACTGTAGGGGCGGCCCTCCGTGGCCGCCCGTCGTTCGCTTCACGTAAGCACGG
>DASUYO010000269.1:0-30194 GCA_036377375.1 Pyrinomonadaceae bacterium | reverse complement strand
GCGTCGCATGATTCGACGACGGGCAGCCACGGAGGGCCGCCCCTACAGTTGACCTTAGTAAAACTCAAATCACGACGACGCCCTTTATGTAGTTGTCGTTGTGAATATCGGTTGACAATGCTTTCTCGACGTCCGCGAACGATGTGTAGCGGTGCGTGATCAATGGCGCGATGTCGATTCGGTTTTGCTCGATCAAACAAATCAGTTCCGGCATGACCGTGGCCGTACAACAGCACGGTCGCCTGTTTGCAAATCAACCCCGGCATAGAACGAAACACTTCGCCGGATCCCGAAGCTTCGATCAGATACTCGACACCTTTGCCGCCCGTGTGTTCATGGACCACTTCGACCAGATCGAATTTCGCCGGATCGGTCACTTCATCAGCACCAAAACTCTTCGCGAGTTGTCGCTTACGCTCGTTTGGATCACTCATGAAAAGTAATCCCTCGTAGCCGAGAACGTTGCGCAAGTATTGCGTGAACAGCAATCCAGCGGTGCCGGCGCCGCATATTAACACGCTTCGAACGCGACGTTCTGCGGTTTCAGCTCTCACGGCATAACGCGTCCGCGATTTTGCGACCGTATCGGACGAATGAATGATACAGCCCAGCGGTTCGACGAGTGCCGCCGTCGCCGTTTCAAGTGGAGCATCGATCTTTATTGCATTCACCGCCGGCACCGCAATGAATTCGGCGAGCCCGCCCGGCAGGCCCGTGATGCCGTGCTCGCGATAAAACTCACATTGATGACTGTTCTCGGTGCGGCAATACTCACAAAGAATCTCACGCCGCCGGCTGACGCAATTCAACCCTGGTCCACGACAACTCGTTCACCATCACGCAAATCGCTAACTGCACTCCCTGCGTGTTCGACCACGCCGGTGATTTCATGTCCCAGAATCTGCGGCTGCAAAGCCGGTGGAATCTGCTGCCCGTATTCGTTTGTGTTGTAATTTGCGTGACCAGCGAAGATATGCACGTCCGTACCGCAGAGACCGACTGCACTGACGCGAATCAATACTTCATAAGGTGAGATCACCGGCCGCGGGATGTCGCGCACCTCGAGACGATTTACATCGCACAACACACTCGCCTTCATTGTTAGCGGTACAGCACTCATGAGCTCAAATCCGTAGTATCGAACCGGCGGGCATCGCGAAGTGCGGCAAATCTCGACATGGTTTCGTGCACGCCAATCTCAAGCGACGTCGAAGGCAGAGTATCGATGACTCGTCGGATCGCAGTGTCGATTCAGCAACCGATCGAAGACGACAACGTCGTCGCCGGGCCAGTGGCGCTAATGACTGTGACCACTCTTTGAGCTCGTTGCGTGCGATTGGCGGATACGTCTCGGGATTTCTCTGCGTTTCGCCTGTTCATCACGTTGTTCTCCTGAAGATTTATAAGAACTTTTCCCAGCTTGCCAGGATCGTGCGGAGCTCATCCTCTTCTTCTGGCTTAACGTTGACGAGTGGGGGACGGACTGGACCACCGTTGAGTCCAACCATATCCATCATCGCTTTCATCGCCGATACTTCGTACCCTTTGCGACGCGCACGCAACGCGTAGAGAGGGACGACACAGCGGTCGAGCAAATCTGTGAGCGCTTCGGCATCACCGGCAACAGCCAACTCGTGAAGCTTCAACGACAGCCGCGGTGCAACCGTCGCGATGCTCGAAGTGAAAGTATCGATGCCGATGCTGAAATAAGCCGCGACCATGTCGTCGCCGGCGCCACCGATCCAGTGCAGCCGATCGCCGACATGATTCATGATCATCTGCAAATGGCGTATGTCGCCATGACCATCTTTCCACCCCACCAATCTTGGAATCGCAGTCAAACGCTCCACCATCGCTGGACTGAACGTGGCCCAATCACGACTGTAGATCAGCATTCCCAAACGTGTGGCATCACCGATCGCGCGGTAATACTCAAAGAGGCCCTCGTCTTCTGCATCAGGATAGTAAGGAGGAAAAGCGAGGATGCCATCGGCGCCTGCTTTTTCCGCCGCCTGGGCCATCTCGACAGCCAATCGCTGCCCAAATCCCACGCCTGCGATCACAGGCACGCGGTCCTCGACAGCGAGCGCAGTTAATTCAATGACGCGCGTGTATTCAGCCGGAGTTAATGAATAGAGTTCACCCGTGCCTCCCGCAGCGACGATTGCGGAGATCGGATATTCCAGCAGCTTCGTAAGATTCTCGTGCAGCCCCGGAAGATCGAGAGATAGATCCGACTTAAAGGGTGTGATTGGAAACGCAATCACACCCGCGAGTTTATTTCGCAGGGTACTTGGGTGCATGTTGACTATATTAAAACATTAGCCTCAACCCAAACTGAATCTGCCGCGGATTGGTATGCACGGTTCGAGACAGGATGTGCTAATTTATGCGGACCGAAATAAAATTGGAGTGCTCGTTCACCGGCTGAAATGTTTTACCAATAGCTGTAGTGCGGGCGAACAATATCAACAACTGCGGGAGAGATGCAATGACCAAGTCTCGTGACGATCGTGAAGCTCAGAAACAAACAGATCACGATCCGGGCAGACGCAGATTTCTGAAGGGCGTCGGTATCGTTGGCGCGGGCGCCGCGATTGCCGATCACTTATGGATCGAGGCAGAAGCCGAACAGGAAGCCAAAACTCAACAGCCGCTCTCGGGAAACGTCAAAGTGGTTCTCGATGTGAATGGACAACAGCGAGAAGCGCAGGTTGAGCCTCGGACCACTTTGCTCAACACACTCCGCAATCACCTCGACCCGGCGGTCACTGGTCCAAAACTCGTCTGCGACATGGGAACGTGCGGCGCGTGTACTGTCCTGCTCGATGGCAAGCCTGTTTACTCGTGCCTAGTGCTGGCAGTCGACGCAACCAACAAGAAGATCACGACGGTGGAAGGACTGGGCACACCTGAAAATCCGAATGCAGTGCAGGCGGCGTTTGTAGAAAACGACGCTTTGATGTGCGGCTTCTGCACGCCCGGATTCGTTACGACGATCTCGGCCTATCTGAAGAAGAATCCGAATCCCTCGCTGGCGGAAGTTCGCGAAGCGTGCAAAGGAAACTTCTGTCGCTGTGGAACCTATCCGCGAGTTTTTGAAGCGGCTCTCGCTGCCGCGAAAGGATCTCAAGCCTAACAGAACCGAGCTAACACCCATGCAACAGCAACCACAAGCACAACCTTCACCATCACCCAAGCCAAAGAAAAAGATCCGTGTGCCGCGAGTCGTCAACGGTGTCGAGCAGATGGTCGAGATCGAAGTTGACGCAGATGCCGGCCCAGGCTGGGGTCCAAACGACAAGCACAAGTTGCTCAATCACCGCATGACGCGCGTTGATGGTCCATTGAAAGTGTCCGGAGCGGCACGCTACACGTACGACCAGCGTCTTCCAGGTATGCTCTATGCGCGCATCTTGCGGTCCCCGCACGCCCACGCACGTGTAACAAAAATCGATCTTGAAGCGGCGTCGAAGATTCCGGGTGTCAAAGGGATCATCCCTGCGCCTTTGATGGAAGTCCGTTTCGCTGGCGCTCCGGTCGCGGCGGTTGCTGCTACGACTCCGGAAATCGCAGACGACGCAGTGCGCGCGATCAAAGTGAGTTATGAAGTTTTGCCACACGTGGTCCACGCACACATGGCCATCCGGCCTGATGCGCCAAAGGTGATTGCCGAAGAAAACAATCTTCAGGAAAAAGGAAAGAACGGCGATCCTGAGAAGGCCGAGGCCGCTTTCGCAAATGCCGATGCCATTGTCGAAGGCGAATACATCACGCAGCGCATCCATCACGCGTGCCTCGAAACGCACGGCATGGTCGTCGATTATCGCGGCGGCGACTCGGCCACGATCTACGCCTCAACTCAGGGCACATTCACGATCCCCGCCGACGCAGCGAAGGAGTTGGAGCTGCCCGAAAGCGCCGTCACCGCGAGCGTCGAGCACATGGGCGGCGGCTTTGGCTCAAAGTTTGGCATCGGTCTCGAAGGCTTTCTCGCGTGCAGGCTCTCGAAACAAACAAAGTCGCCGGTGAAGCTGATGTTCACTCGTTACGACGAGTTTGTAATGGCCGGTAATCGCTCAGGTTCGTGGCAGAAGTTGAAAGCTGGTGTGAAGAACGACGGCACGATCGTCGCAATGAAGGCAACGCAATACCGTCTCGGCGGTCTCGGCCCAGGCTCGCAAGCGGGACAGCCATACATTTATCGAATGGGCGACACTTACCGCGAAGTCTATGCGCTCCACACAAACGAAGATTCATCAGTCGCGATGCGCGCGCCGGGTCATCCGCAGGCGTCTTTCGCAGTTGAGTCGCTGGTCGACGAGCTCGCATACAAGATCAAGATGGACCCGGTGGCGTTTCGCAAAAAGAATTTGCGCGACGAGGTTTATCACCGGCAGTTGGAACGCGGCGCACAGGAGATCGGATGGTCCAGAAGAAATCCAGTCGCGGGTGGGAATCCTGGACCATTGAAACGAGGCATGGGATGCGCCATTGGCATTTGGGGCGGCGGCGGAAATGATCAGTGCAAAGTTGCCGTGACGATCTCGCGCGACGGCTCGGTGCTGGTTGCAGTCGGGACGCAGGATCTCGGCACGGGAACGCGCACGTACACGAGAGCGATCGTCGCTGAAGAACTCGGCCTCACCATCAAAGATGTCAAAGAGCGGATCGGCAATTCGAAACTCGGCGCGGCAAATCCGTCGGGCGGCTCCACGACCGCTGCGTCGTTGTCGCCGTCAGTGAAAGATGCAGCGATCAAGGCTCGCATGTTGGTGGCCGAGCGCGTTGCGCCTTTGCTCGGCAATCCGAAACCTGAAGAAGTTGTTTTCGCCGATGGAAAAGTCTCGGCGAAAGGACAGTCGTTGACGTGGCAACAGGCTGCGGCGGCGCTGCCAGCGGCGGGCATCACCTCGCACGGCGAGTGGCGTGCAGACTTGCAGGCGCGTGGTGTTCACGGCGTTTGCTTCGCGGAAGTGGAAGTGGACGTCGAGACAGGACACGTCAAGCCGATCAAGATGGTCCATATCCAGGATGGTGGTCTGCCGTTGAATCGTTTGACGATGGAGAGTCAGATCAATGGCGGGATGATCCAGTCGCTGGGAATGACGTTGTGGGAAGGTCGCGTGATGGACGCGCAGTTGGGCATGATGCTCAATCCCGGGTTTGGCGATTACAAATTGCCGGGCAGTCTTGAGATGCCTGAGATGGTGCCGATCATCGACGATGACGATAAACGCGAAGCAGTGATTGGCATCGCGGAGGGCTGCATTATTCCCGCAGGCGGCGCGCTTGCAAACGCGGTATTCAATGCTACCGGCGTGCGCGTGCGCGAGTTGCCGATTACGCCTGACAAGATCCTGATGGGGTTGATGAATACGACTGTTCTTAGCCGCGGATAACACGGATTAGAAGAGGATAGACACCGATGAAAGCGTTTGAATGGAGTAGTCCAGCGAGTGTAAACGAAGCAGTGAAGATGCTCACGGTTGCTTCGCACGGTGATATTGATGAGGCGCCGCGGCCGATTGCGGGCGGGCAGGACTTGTTGACGACGATGAAAGACTACACGTCGCGTCCGACGCGTTTAGTCAATCTCAAAAATATTCCCGGCCTGAATCGCATCACGCTCAATGCGCACGGACTGACGATTGGCGCGCTCGTTACGCTGACCGAGCTCGAAGAGCACGCCGGCGTGCGCAAGAGTTTTCCGGGTCTGGCTGAAGCCGCACATTCGATCGCGACGCCGCAGATTCGCAATCTCGGCACTGTCGGCGGCAATCTTTGCCAGCGGCCGCGTTGCTGGTACTTCCGGCTCGAGGAAGTGATCTGTTTGAAGAAGGGCGGCTCCGAGTGTTACGCGGCAAACGGAGAGAATAAGTACAACGCGATACTCGGTGGTGGTCCATCATTCATAGTTCATCCATCGGATCTCGCGCCCATGCTGGTCGCGCTTGATGCCACAGTGACGGTGGTCGGCGCCGCAGGTAAGCGTGTGATTCCGCTCGATAAGTTTTTCACACTGCCGTCAGAGGGAAATATTCGACGTGAGAATGTTTTGAAGAACGAAGAGATCATCACAGAGATTCATCTTCCGGAGTCGCCGCTCGCGGCGAGATCGACTTACTTGAAATTTAAGGAGCGCGAGTCGCTCGACTTTGCACTTGCATCCGCGGCAGTCGCGGTGAAGTTGGAGGGCAATCGCAGTGTGAGCGCTGCGCGAATTGTTCTCGGCGGCGTGGCGCCGATACCGTGGCGCGTACCCGCCGCGGAAAAGTTTTTGATTGGAAAGAATCTTACGCCGGAAGTGCTCGCCGAAACCGCGAAGATCGCGCTCGCCGATGCAAAGCCGCTCGAGAAGAATGCGTACAAAGTGCCGTTGGCCCAAACACTCGTGCGCCGCGCACTGGCGAAGGTGGGTAGTGTTTAGTTTAGAGTTCAAGCTTTAGCTTGCAGTCTTTGGAGAACAGCCATGTCAGAAGAGTCACCACTGCAATCACCATTCTGCGGATCGCTACGTTCGAAGAAATACTTCATGCTCGATCGACTCGCGTCGAGCGCCGATGAATATCTCGACGCGGCAAACCACGTCTGGTGCTGCGAGACTCAGGAAGTAATCGGGCCCGACAATCGGCGCGTCGATCCGGAGCGTTGCGTGCCAGGACGAGCCTGCTATACATCGGCCATCAAATCCGTGTAACCTGTGTTTGTATTTTCGGAGGTAATAAAATGCGAAAAGGATTGTTTGTAGTTGCAGCCATGATCGTCGCGCTGAGCGCGTTGGTGTTCAGTTCTCAGGCGGAGAACGTCAGTCTTCGTGGTGATTACGTTGAAGTGCGAACGGCGAGCGTGTTTGCCGGTGCGTGTCACTACAACGGCGAAGTCGTCACGACGGGACGCGATGCGATGATGGCGTGGAACGTTATCTCCGGAAAGTGGCAGGGCGTGGATCTTACCGGCGTGCGCGTGATGGCGATCGTCAGTGCCGACGCCAATCTCAGCGAGAGCAACGCTGCGCGGCAATCCGAAATCATCATCGACTCTCAAGCTTCACGCACGCAGGCGCTGGCGATGGTGAACGCACTCAAGGAAAAGTACGCAGCTTCGCTGGGCCAGATCATCGAAGTACGCACCGCGCCGATTAGATTTGAGCGCACTGGGCGCACGTACGCCGTTGCCACTAACGAAGCTGCAATCAACGTTGAAGCGATGCCGAACGACCTGTGCTGCAAGATGCCGAACCTCGTTTGGTACGCTCCTCTCGTCGGTTTGGAAAATCGAAAAGTCGGCTACACGTCGAAGGCACTCTATTCCGGCAAGGTCGTCGGTGAGCCGTGGTCACGATCGGGTGAGAATAGCGCGTTCTACGGCACTTTTTCTCTCTAAAATTTTTTAGCCACAGATTGACACGGAAAAATCGGATTTTTTATCCGTGTAATCTGTGGCTTAAATATGACTCTGACATTCATCGCCCTATAGGCGCATATTAAAACAATAAATCTTTCCATAAAGATTATAGCTTTGACTCTGGGACCATCCGTCCGTAGCATCCTCTTTTGCTTGCCCACGGGAGGGGACCCCTATGCCACAGAACAGAGTCAGCATCTTCGATACAACTTTGCGCGACGGCGAACAGTCGCCCGGTTGCTCGATGAACCTGACAGAGAAGGTCCGGATGGCTGCCAGGCTCCAGGAACTCGGAGTCGACATCATTGAAGCCGGCTTTCCAATCGCTTCGGAAGGTGACTTTGCCGCTGTCCGTGCGGTGGCGGCCCAGTGTCGCGAAGTGAAAGTCGCCGCGCTGTGTCGCACTGCGGAGCAGGATGTCGCCCGCGCTGCTGAAGCTCTGCAACACGCTGCCCACCCGCGAATTCATACCTTCGTCGCAACGTCAGACATTCATCTCGAACACAAACTGAAGAAGACGCGCACTGAGGTGATCGCGATGACGCGTGCAGCCGTGCTCCAGGCACGAAGCTACGCCGAGGACGTTGAGTTTTCAGCGGAAGATGCTACGCGCAGCGACGTCGATTATTTGTGTGAAGTGCTCGATGCGGCCGTCGATGCAGGCGCTTCAGTGCTCAACGTGCCTGACACAGTCGGCTACACGACGCCGGTAGAGTTTACTCGCCTGGTCCAACAAGTGAGCGAGCGTGTCGTTCGAGATCGCGACGTGACCATCAGCGTTCACTGTCACAACGATCTCGGGCTCGCCGTTGCAAACAGTCTCGCAGCAATCGAAGCAGGAGCGCGACAAGTTGAGTGCACGATCAACGGCATTGGCGAGCGCGCGGGCAATGCATCGCTCGAGGAGATCGTGATGGCGCTGCACGTGCGCGCGGATCGTCTACCGTTCGAGACCGGCGTGAAGACGATGGAGCTTTATTCTACGAGTCAACTGCTGTCGAGCATTGTCGGTTTCGACGTTCAGCCGAATAAAGCAATCGTCGGGCGTAACGCGTTCGCGCATGAAGCAGGCATTCACCAGCACGGAGTGATTAACAATCCACTCTGTTACGAGATCATGACTCCGGCATCGGTCGGTGTTCCCGCAAACTCGCTGGTGCTTGGCAAGCACTCCGGACGGCATGCGTTGTCGCTGCGCTATATGGAATTAGGTTACGACATCACGCCCACGGAGCTCGATGCAGCTTACGTGAGCTTCACGCATCTTGCGGATCGCAAAAAACGCATTTACGATCAGGACCTCATTTCACTTCTCAGCACACACAAATTCGCAGCAGCTTAGGCCGCGGATTAACGCGGAAAAAACGGATTAGGTTATGAGAGTTAAGATTACTATCCTTCCCGGCGATGGAATTGGACGGGAAGTCACCGCACAAGCAGTACGAGTATTACAAACGATCGCATCCGTTCAGGGGTATCGTTTTGAGTTTGAAGAACACGCGATCGGGGGCGCAGCCATTAAGAAGTTTGGCTCGCCACTACCACGCGCCACGCTCGATGCGTGTCTCGCGTCTGATGCAGTGTTGCTCGGCGCGGTAGGATCTCCGGAATACGATCACCTCCCGGCGAATCAACGGCCCGAAGCGGGACTGTTGCTGCTGCGAAGCGCGCTTGGCGGATACGCGAACCTGCGTCCCGCAATTTCATACTCATCAATTGCTGCCTGCTCTCCACTTCGCACTGAAGTCGCGCGTGGCGCTGACATTCTCATCGTGCGCGAGTTGCTCGGCGGTCTCTATTTTGGCGAGCCGCGCGGTATCGACTCGAGCACCGGTACGACTGTCGCTACCAACACGATGCATTACTCGGTCGAAGAGATCGAGCGCATCGCGAGAGTTGCATTCGAAGCTGCACGCAAGCGACGCGGCAAGGTAACCTCCGTTGATAAAGCGAACGTGCTGGAGACGTCACAACTGTGGAGACAGACGGTGATTCGCGTGTCGCAGTATTATCCTGACGTCACGCTCGAGCATCTCTACGTTGACGCATGTGCGATGCACTTGATTACTAATCCGCGACGATTCGATGTGTTGTTAACCGAGAACCTCTTCGGCGATGTGCTTTCGGACGAGGCTGCGGTGATCACCGGATCGCTCGGCATGCTCGCGTCGGCAACGATCGGCGGCGATGTCGGACTTTATGAACCGGTGCACGGGTCCGCTCCGGACATCGCAGGTAAGGACATGGCGAATCCCTCCGGCGCGATTGCGTCGGCTGCAATGATGCTGCGCCACTCGTTTAATCTCGAGCAGGACGCGCATGACATTGAGCTCGCAATCGAGAATGTACTCGAAGCCGGCTATCGCACGCCTGACATTTCGCAAGGCACAGGTGGATACGTCGTCACGACGAGCGACTTCGGCGAAGTGATTTGCCAGGCAGTCACGGAAGTTGCTGATATGCGACACGCTTACCATGCTGTCTAAAACGTTGTTCGAGAAGTTGTGGCAAGCACACGTTGTTCGTGAAGCACGTGGCGAGCCGACGCTGCTTTACATTGATTTGCACCTCATTCATGAGGTGACGTCTCCCCAGGCATTTGATGGTCTACGCGAGGCGGGCCGAAAAGTAAGACGTCCGGATCTTACTTTCGGCACCGTCGATCACAACGTTCCAACCACCGATCGCAATCTTCCGATCACCGACGCCACGGCGGCTAATCAAATAGCGACTCTTCGCAGAAACTGCCGCGAGTTCACGATTCCGCTCTTCGATATCCACTCACCCGAGCAGGGCATCGTTCACGTAATTGGACCGGAGCTTGGGCTGACACAACCAGGCATGACGATCGTCTGTGGCGATAGTCACACGAGCACTCACGGCGCGTTTGGCGCGCTGGCGTTCGGCATCGGCACGAGCGAAGTGGAGCACGTGTTGGCAACGCAGTGTCTGCCGCAGAACAAACCGCGCACGATGAAAGTGCAAACGCGCGGCTCACTTCCGCAAGGTGTGACCGCGAAGGATCTGGCACTTGGAATCATTGGCCAGATCGGCATCGATGGCGCCACTGGATGCGCGATTGAATACGCAGGCGACGCTGTGACTGCGCTTTCGATGGAAGGACGAATGACGCTCTGCAACATGAGCATCGAGGCCGGTGCGCGTGCGGGAATGATTGCGCCTGATGACATGACGTTTGCTTATCTCAAAGGTCGCAGGTTCGCTCCTGCCGGCGACGCGTGGGACAAGGCAGTCGATCATTGGAAAACTTTTCGCAGCGATGGGGATGCTGAATTTGATCGTGTTGTCGAGATTGATGCGTCACAGCTCGAGCCTTTCGTGACGTGGGGGACGAGTCCAGGCATGGTCGTGCCGGTGACGAGTTATGTTCCCGACCCCGCAGATGCGAAGAGTGCAGCCGATCGACAAGCTGCCGAGCGTGCACTCGAATACATGGAGCTCAAGCCGCGCACAAACATTCAGGACATCGCAATCGATCGCGCGTTCATTGGCTCCTGTACGAATGCACGTATCGAAGATCTGCGAGCAGCGGCGCGTGTGGTGAAAGGGTATCGCATTAGTTCATCTGTGAGCGCGATGGTTGTGCCTGGTTCACAGGAGGTGAAGAAGGCAGCGGAACGCGAAGGTCTCGATCGCATTTTCAACGAAGCGGGTTTTGAATGGCGCGAGGCGGGCTGCTCAATGTGTTTAGGTATGAATGCGGATGTGCTGCAACCGGGTGAGCGCTGCGCTTCGACGAGTAATCGAAACTTCGAAGGACGCCAGGGGCGCGGCGGGCGGACGCACCTCGTCAGTCCGATGATGGCCGCAGCAGCGGCGATCAAGGGGCATTTCACGGACGTGAGGGAGTGGGAATTTAAATAAGCCGCAGATGAACGCAGATAAACGCAGATCAGATCTGCGTTTATCTGCGTTCATCTGCGGCTGAAATGAATATGAAACCGTTCACGAAACACACTGGTCTTGTCGCGCCGCTCGATCGCGCGAACGTGGATACGGATCAGATCATCCCGAAGCAATTCCTCAAGCGCATCGAGCGCACAGGGTTTGGGGAGTTTCTGTTTTACGACTGGCGTTACTTGCCTGATGGCCAACTCGATCCATCATTCGTGCTCAACCAGCCACGTTACAAAGGCGCGTCGATTCTCGTTGCGGATAAGAACTTCGGCTGTGGCTCGTCACGCGAGCATGCGCCGTGGGCGCTGGGTGAGTTTGGTTTTCGCGTGATCATCGCACCGTCGTTTGCAGATATTTTCGCGAATAACTGTTTCAAGAATGGCATGCTTCCAATCACGCTGCCTGCTGAACAGGTTGAAACAATCATGAAGCGCGCGCAGCAGGAAAAAGGCTATGAGCTCACGGTGGATCTCGAACGACAGATGATTCAGGATTCGATCCGTTTTGAGGTAGATGAGTTTCAGAAGTATTGCTTGATGGAAGGGTTGGATGACATCGGATTAACCCTGAGACATGAGGACGCCATTCGGGCATACGAGCTTAGCCACGGATGACGCGGATTATTTGCGGATTACATCCATTTCGCTATAGAAGGTGTTGCCGCTATTGTTATAGAACTCGGTGACATAACAATCGAAGAGCAGATAACGATACTGGCCTAAGTTGCTCACACTCGCTGCGTACTGGCCACCTTCCTCGCCGCGCTCCGGGATCGTGTTCACGAGTGCAATAAACTTCCAGCCACAACTTGCCGGATCGACTCCACGTTTCGGATCCAGATTCAACTTAGGTTCCGATCCGTCTGCTGCGTAGAGCTTGTACAACTGTGGGCCACGCGAGTTGGGGTGCCACGAATACGTGTTGACCTGAGCGATATCGATCGTACTACCGAAATCGAGACGAAAGCGTCCACCCGAGCTTCCGGAGTTGAAGAAAACGTTTCCGCCTGGTTCATCTTCGTCGTGCGGCAAGCGGCCGTCGATCAGCGCTGAAAGCTCAGCACTGTTCGGATCCAGCTCGCCGTCGATCAGCGTCAACTTTGCATTAGTCGCGGCATCGACTTTGGATGGTGAGGCGATGTTTTTGAATTTGAAATCGGGGGTTGCGAGGTTGTTTGGGTTGTGATCGAACACAATCCTGGGATCAATCAAGAGGAGTAAGAAAATTAGAGCCACAGATTTCACGGATTAGTCGGATAAAAAGCGGAAGATAGTCGTCTGATTATACTCTTCGCCGCGGCGCAATACGGTCGAGGGAAAGTTAGGATGATTGGGCGCGTCCGGAAAGTGCTGCGGCTCTAAACAGAGGCCTGTATACTTTTCGTAAACCACGCCATTCTTTCCAACCACGCTGCCGTCGAGAAAGTTTCCCGAATAAAACTGTATGCCCGGCTCAGTCGTCAAAATCTCGAGTACGCGACCGCTGACGGGTTCATAAAGTCGGACCACAGGACGCAGTGAGCCGTGGCAGTCGTTCAACACAAAGTTGTGATCGTACTGCACGTCAGGAATATGTGAACCGATAACTTTCGGTTTACGAAAGTCCATCGGAGTGCCCTCTACAGATCCGATTTCGCCGGTTGGGATCAAATCTTCACTGACAGGTGTAAAACTGCCGGCGTTCAGCGTCAGCTCGTGGTCCAGGATCGTTCCTTCGCCTCGTAGATTGAAATACGAATGGTTCGTCAAGTTGCAGATCGTATCGCGATCCGTCGTCGCGCGATAGTCTATACGCAATTCATTATCTCGCAAGGTGTAATCGATGAGGGCAGTGAGATTGCCGGGATAGCCCTCTTCACCGTCTTTGCTGAAATACGAGAGGTGCAGCGTGTTGTCATCCTGACGTGCGCTCCAGACTCGTTTATCGAATCCCTTGAAGCCGCCGTGAAGATGATTCGCACCGTCGCTCTTCGTGAGCTGGTATTCGACGCCGTTCAGCAAAAACTTGCCGCCCGCAATGCGATTGGCGTGACGTCCGATTAACGCTCCGAAATAACGTGGATTGCGGACGTACTCGTCGAGCGTATCGAAGCCCAGAACGATGTCGCCGAAAATTCCGTGGCGGTCGGGTGCTTTGAGCGATGTGATGGTCCCGCCGTAGGTATTGATGGAAGCTTCGAAGCCGAGATCGTTCGCGAGCGTGTATCCGTTTTTCATCCGTCTGATCCGCGGCTAAAAACACGATTGGCTTCTTCGAGAGTTTCAAGTGAGCCGACATCGTACCAGAGACCCGGCACCTTCCAAACGTAGAACGGCACGCGCGGGTAAAGCCATTGGACCAGGCGGCCCGGTTGATCCGGATTGTTTCCCTCTTCTATGTACTGGTGAATCAAAGGCAGCGTCGATTGCGGATAAAAATATAGTGCGATACCCGTCAATGTGCTCTTAGGCTCTTTCGGCTTCTCTTCAAAATACGCGATGCGATTGTTTTCATCGATCTCGATGGCATTGTACTTCTTGATCTGCTCGAGATCACCGACGTCATAAACACCAGTTACCGGCGAATTCTTTTCACGACAATAATCGCCGAACTCGGCGAGATCGTGGCTGAACAGATTGTCGCCGCCAACAACGATGATGTCATTATCGACGTTGCACTGAGTCAACACGAGGTGCATGTCGCCGATCGCGCCGAGCTTGTTTGAGTCGTCAGTGCTGTGGTCGTTGACGATCGTGAAACCAAAGTGCAGATTCGGATGCTGATACTTCCTGGCCCATTCTTCGAAGTGACTGACGAACTTCGCATTGGTGACGATGTATGCGTGATCGATCTCGTCAATGGTTGAGATGTTATCCAGCACGTGTTCGAGCATCGGCTTGCCGGCAACCGGCAGCAGAGGCTTGGGCTGGTTCAGCGTCAATGGATAAAGCCGCGTCGCATAACCAGCGGCAAGTATGATCAGTTTCATAGAAAATCCGTCTTCAATCCGTGAAAATCTGCGTCTAAACTTCCTCTGCTCCATCCGCAGCGACGCAGATATAAATCTCAGGCTTTAAGTTCGTCCTGCGCTCATATTGGTACGCGATCCGCTCTCGAAACTCATCAGCCTTCTCTTCCCTAACCAAATTCACCGTGGATCCACCAAACCCTCCACCGGTCATGCGCGCGCCATAAACACCGTCTATCTTCAACGCCAGCTCGACCATCAGATCCAGCTCCTCAGAGCTGACTTCATAATCATCACGCAAGCTCGCGTGCGACTCGATCATGAGTTTCCCAAAATGATCTAAGTCGTGTTGCTCCAGCGCCTCACCAGCCTCCAACACACGCGCATTCTCAGTAATCACATGCCGGCAGCGTCGATAAACGACATCAGACAGCCCTTCGCGACGCTGCTCCAACTGCTCGAGCGTCACATCACGGAGTGCCGTAACATTCGGCAAAAACTTCGCCAAATGCCTCACTCCCTCTTCACATTGCGCGCGCCGCTCATTGTAAGCGCTCGATGCCAGCTCGTGCTTCACCATCGTGTTGCAAATTATCAAACGAACATTGTCGGGCAACGGCAACAGCTTGAATTCCAGTGAACGGCAATCGAGCAACAGCGCTTTCTCGGCCTTCCCGAACAGCGAAATGAATTGATCCATGATGCCAACGCGCGCGCCCACAAACTCGTTCTCGGCGCGCTGGCAAAGCAGTGCGAGCTCACGTGCATCGATTGACAATCCCGACATCGCGACTAGCGCGCAGGCTGTCGCTACTTCAATCGCGGCCGAAGAGCTCAATCCTGATCCAATCGGCACTTCGCCACGAATGTGCAGGCTCGTGCCATGCAAGCGATGACCGGCTTTCTGAAGCTCAACTGCGACACCGATAGGATAGTCGGACCAGTGACCACGTGCCGCGAGGTTCTGATCGTCGAGACCGATTTCGACTTCTTCGTCGAAGTTTTCTGAAAAGATCTTGAGCGTGCGCTGCTCGAGTGGTGAGGCTTTGACCCACGTAGAGAAATCGAGCGCGGCCGGCATGACGAAGCCGTCATTGTAGTCGGTGTGTTCGCCGATGAGATTAACGCGTCCCGGAGCTCGAAAAGTGCGCATGCCTCAAGAAGTTTAGTGGGGATTAGCGACGTCGAGCACTACACGCCACGATCCGGATGTGTTCTTTTTCCAAATGTGAACGTAACTGCCCTTCTCGATTACTTTGTTTGTGTTGTCAGCGATTTCGTAAGTGCCGTGCGTGTACCCCAGATCTCCGGAACGAGAAACATCAGCTCCAGCCGGTTGCCACGTAAGCTGGCCTTTCGTCGAAACAAATGCATTGGTCGCGGGTTCGAGACCGACGAACGGAAGACTGCCAACACGGTAGAGCCTGATCTCCGGTGCCGCGTAAGAGAGAAATGCCTGCTGTAATCCCTGCTTAGCGAGATCCGCATACTTCCGATCTCGCTCCATCAGCTCCTCCGCAGTTGTTGGCACTGGCAACGGGTCAGACTTTTCTTTCGTATCACCGGGACGCCAAAGCTTTTGTGGTCCACCTGACTGCGGATGCGTGATCCCCAGGTCCACTACAAACCTCCAGGAACCGTCAGCCTGCTTCTTCCAGAGCGTGACGAAATGACCATATCCCGCCGGAGTCTTATCGTTAATGTCCTCCTTAAATTCCCATGGCCCAGTCGTGAATCCGAGATCTCCGGCGCGCGCCATTCCCGCGAAGGCGGGCTGCCATGCAAGCAGCGGTTTCTTGTCAGACGGCGGCACAGGATGCTCGAGCATCCACTTCTTGCCGTTCACGGCTCCCGGTCGAAACAACAATCCGTCGTCGGCAATGAATGTCATGAACGCTTCACGGATCGTCTTCTCCTGGGCCATCTTCGAAAACGCCTGCTCCGTCTTCACCATCTCCTGAAGCGCCGACTGCCCATTCACAACCACCGCTGCGCATAAGATAAGTAACGCGCCTACGAATCTAGATCCCATAATCCGTCCTCAATCCGTTTAATCTGCGACCCCGATTGCCGCCTGCAACACTGTCTCCGGCGTCCACTGATCGATATTTCGAACCTCAGAAAGCCGCCCGCGACTCATCACCGCCAGTCGATCACACATCCCAAACAACTCCGGTAGATACGAGCTCACCATCAACACTGCTTTATTCTGCGCCGCACACGCAGCGATAGTTTCATAAACCTGCGCCTTGCTGCCGATATCGATTCCCCGCGTCGGCTCATCGAGCAGAAGCACGTCTGCATCCTGGTGCAGCAAACGCGCCACGATCACCTTTTGCTGGTTGCCGCCCGATAACGACCCCGCATCCTGCTGCACGCCCTGTGTTCTGATTTTTAGTGCATTGACGAGCTTCTGAGCCTGTTTTCTTTGTGCGCTGAGATCGAGCCAACCCCATCGCGCGCACGAGTTGAATCGTGTGACCGTAACGTTATCAGCGATCGACTGATTCAACGTTAAGCCATCGCCTTTGCGATCTTCGCTGAGATATCCGAAGCCCTCGATTAGTCGCATCGCAGGCGTGCTGCGCCCGCCCGGCAGGCTCTTCTTATTCACTCGGATTTTGCCATTCGTCGGACGCTCGAGACCAAAGATTGTGCGCAGCAACGGTGTGCGACCGGAGCCCATCAGGCCGGCAATGCCGAGAATCTCTCCGCGATGAAGTTGAAAGCTTGCGTTTTTCAGCAACGGTGGCGACGCAAGATTTTGCACGTCGAGAATAATCTCGTGTCGTCCACGTGATCGAGTACGAACAGGAAACAGATTCTGTTGCGCGCGTCCGACCATCTTTGCGATGAGCTCATCGTCGGTAATGGTTGCTATTTCACCAGTGGCGACGCTGCGTCCGTCGCGCAGGACAGTAAATCGATCCGAAATCTGTCGTACTTCTTCAAGAAAATGGCTGATGTAAATGACTGAGATTCCTTCCGAGCTCAGCTTGCGGATCAATTTGAACAGATGGACCACGTCTTCGCGTTGCAGGCTGCTCGTCGGCTCGTCCATGAGAATGATACGCGCCTGCGCGGCGAGCGCGCGCGAGATCTCGACGATTTGGCGTGCCGCGACTGAGAGGTCGCCGACGCGCTTGTCAGGACGAATATCAGTGTGATGAAAAGTCTTGAGCACGTCGTTCGTGCGCGTCATGAGATCGTTGCGATCGAGCCAGCCAAGCTTTGACGACTCAATTCCCATGAGCACGTTTTCGGCAACAGTGAGGTGCGGGCACAGTGATAGCTCCTGGTGGATCAGTGCGATGCCGTGTGTCCGCGCGTCGAGCGGATTCGATGGAGCGTAGGGTTTGCCGTGAATTTCCATCATGCCCTGATCGGGCTGCAACGAGCCGGCGATGACGTTCATCAGCGTGCTCTTGCCGGCGCCGTTCTCGCCGATCAGTGCATGCACCTCGCCCTCACGCAGGTCCAGATCGACTCCGTCGAGCGCGATGGTTGGGCCAAAAGATTTGCGGATTTTGGAGAGCTTAAGCGCAATCACGGATTTCGTTCCAGAGTGTCGTAAAGAGGCTGAGCGGGCTTGATTGTAGAGCGTTCGTTTGAGCCCGTTATTGCCAGGATGCGCACGTTGTCATTCTGCGGCAGCGTCAGCGTCTTCGCGTTCGGCGGCACATCGATCGTATAAGCAAAAAGGTACGAGTAAGCGTAAGCCTCATTCGTACCCGCTTGCGTGTGCCGGTGCGATGCGAACCATGCGATTGGCGCACGTTTGATGAACCCCGGCGTGATGCCGACCATCTCGCCGTAAGGGTTCGACCGCGTCGCCGATCGTTGCAACACCACGGCGATGTCAGGTGGAATATCTGGCGGCATTGCACGCGGCTGAAGCCGAACCTCCGTCTGTTTCCATAGTCGATTGTCCCACTGTCCGATAAATCCGCCCCAATCCTGAATCGTCGTATTTACCGATTCATTCCCAAGACGAAAAACGACATTCTGATCGCCGCCCGCAGAGGCCGCGAGCACGTATAACCTGCTCACGCCCACAGGCAGTGAAATCTCCTGCCCACGTGGGACGATCGCATCCGCTCTGTCGCCGGGACCCAGTTGAAAAACTATTCCCGCGTACGGAAGCTCATGCGGAAGCATCTCCGCGGGCAAAGCAGTTCCTTCACCATCAAACCCAAACTTCATCCGCTCACCGTCGCGGTCCGCGACGGCGAGATCGTACGCGAGGTTAATCGGCGTCGATTGTACAGACGACAATTTGATCGCCGGGGGCGCCAACTTCACCGCAAACGTGCGCGGCTGAAAACGTCCGAGACTCGTCACCAGTTCTCCCTTGCTGATGGAAGCACTTCCAACGGGAAGCTCCTGCCCGTTTACTTCACGCGCCGCAACGACCGGCGCTGCAAATCCGATGCGCACATCCGGCACACCGCGCCCATCAAGCTCAACGATCCGCACGATCACTTCATCACTATCTTCAGCCTTCTTCAGTGCGAGCACACGCACGCGACTGTTGTTTACATGCAGGATCGAGAACGTCTTTTCAAGCCTCCCCGGATGCTTCGAGCTTTCGAACGCGATCAGCGGCTGATTCAAGCGTTGCGCCTGCCAGTCAGTCTGTTCGCGACGCCAGTCACCGCTGTGCGAGGCGAGACCATAAATAATCTCGTGTCTACCCCAATCCTGCGTCGATTGATCGCCGTAACCGGCGCGCGGCGAAATTCCAGGAGTTCGCAAGAGTGTTAGCCGAAGTGTCTGATCGTCAGGTTTGTCAGAACCGTACTTGCAGTCGGAAAGAATAGTTACGCCAAAGTTTCCACTTCGATCCGTCAAGTCGAACCACTGATGCGACGGCACTTCAAACTTTCGCTCATCGTTGTTGCCGCGCTCGATTGTGCCGATGTCCCAGTTGTAAGTTGCGTTTGCGTTTGCAGCCGTGAGTGGAAACGTTGCTTTAAGATTTGCATTCGGAGTTTTCCACTCGATGACATTGCTGAATTCGACTCGATTAGCTGCCTCACCCGCTGACAAACGCACGGTTTGCCAAAATTTCGAACCTTCGGTTTCGCGCACCACTTCAACCGCGACGCGCACAGGACCCTTCTCAACGACTCGGATCTGTGCAGGACCACCGACATACGCGCGCGGAGGCTTTTGCTGATCGGTCCAATCCATGTTCCACGCCGGCCATTGCGCCGGAGTGTCGTTCCTAATCGCCAGTCGCATCGGCGCTGCGAGCAGTTCGCGATTTAATTTCTTGTCAAAGATGCTCGCCACGTCTCCATTACGATTCAACTCAATTCGATACCGGGGATTCTCAAGCGATGTTTCCGAAACTCTTAAGTCCGTCGGTTCGCCACCGGTGAGAGTTAACTTAGCATCGTAGACGGCATAACCAACCGGCGGCACTCGCGCCAAAAACAATAACTTCGTCCCGCCGTTTTCTTCATCAATCGTCTGGGCGAAAGCGGAGCGTCCATCTGGGCCCACCATTCCAATGGCCTCATGCGGTCGTAGACGTAGCGATACAGTCGCCTCCACCACATCTTCACGCTCAATATTCAGCGGATTGTAAACGACGATCGCTGTCCCATTCGTCTGCGTGTTCAAAACAGATGCGATGCCTTCGGTCGCGCTCGTGAGCACGCCTGCAAACTGGTTCATCGCGATCACGTCGTCGTTCCATGAAAACTGAAACGCCTTTGGCGTCGCGGTGCCCGGCAAGATGTCGTGAAACTGCCCGCCCATCACGAGCGTCCACGCATTGTTCAATCGTTCCTGCGGATAAGCGCGCGCTCCCAGCCACGCCGCGCCGACCGACGCCTTCTCGGCAGCGTCGGCGAGCAATTCATTCTTTCTATTCCAACGCTTCCGATAGGCCTCTGAAGTGATCGAGCCGGCAGAGTGATCGGTCAATAACAGATCTCCTTCGTAACGCGGCAGTCCTTTGATCTGTTCGGGAAGAATGTTGAGAAACATCTGCTCCGCAGTCGCCGGCACAACCTTCAATGGTCCATTGCCGACTGCCGCCTGTGCCTCGAGTAACGCTGCATTCCTGGTAACGATCGCTTCCATCATGCGGACAGAGTCTTCGCGCGGCGCGCCGCCGGTATCGCCGGTGCCGTAATAGTGGTAGTCGGTAAAGAGTCCGCTGACTTTGCCGTTTCGTTCGACGCGACGCGGCCAGTCGACCGGATTGTTTCTCGCGTTTGGATCGGCGATCACCGGACTCTTGCTGATGTCTTCTCTGATCTGTCCGCCGTAACTGCCGGGATTCAGCGCGGCGATCACACCACGACCGTCCGGTCCCTGCCAGTAACCTACGTTGAACGGGATTCCGCGCGGCGTCTCTTCGATCGAGCCGGGGCCACCGACGTGTGCCGCAGAGTTCCAAGTGAGTTTCTGCGTCGAGAATCCTTTTATTCCGGCGTGCGCGAGAATGCTCGGCAGCGATGCCGGAAAACCAAAACAGTCGGGCAACATGTACTCGGCGCTTGTCTTGCCAAACTCACGTTGAAAAAATCGATTGCCGTAGAGTATCTGGCGAGAGATCGACTCCGCATTCGGAACATTGACGTCGCCCTCTTCCATCGAAGAGCCCGCGGGAAACCAGCGGCCGGCAGCGACGTACTGTTTCAGACGCGCGTAATCAGCCGGCCAGTATTCCTTCATCATGCGATAGCGATTCGCGCCGCTAAAGTTAAAAATGTAATGCGGGTACTTCTCGAAGAACGCGAAGTTATCGTGCAACGTCTTGGGAATGTATTCGTTGATGACCTGCGGATATTCCCAACGCCATTGCGTGTCGAGGTGTGCATAAGCGACGACGTAAAGAGTCGGCTCTTTGGTGAGATCCGGTTGAGGCGTCTGCGCTGAAATGGCCAAAGAACTTGCGAGTAAAACAGCAAGCAGCTTCGTTAATGCTCGCATGTGATTGGGCTCCTCGATTGGGGATTGTCCGCAACAGAATAACACGGCTACGGTTCAGCGCTGCGTGCTAGAATGCGCGGCCATGACAGTTTCATTCTCGGATAGGGTCAGGGTTCCTGAAGACGTGCTGATCTCCAAAGTTCAGGAAGAGTCTGTGATTCTGAACCTTGATACTGAGCGCTACTTCGGACTCGATGACGTCGGGACAACGTTTTTATCGGTCCTCACGACTTCCGACTCAATCGAAACCGCCTATAACAAACTGCTCGACGAATACGACGTTGACGGCGACGTGCTGCGCACCGATCTTCTCGCGCTCGTCGAGAACCTTATCGACCAAGGCATCTTAATCCGTTCTTAATCCGTGAAATCCCTTGCCACTGATTCGATCCTCCGCGCCTATGAAAGCTGGGGCGAAGACTGCGTCAACCATCTGATTGGCGGCTTCGCCTTCGCCATATGGGACGAACGCGAACAACGCTTCTTCTGCGCGCGCGATCATTTCGGTGTGAAACCTTTCTTCTACACTTACATCGACAATGAATTCGCTTTCAGCACGTCCTTAAACGAGTTGCGGCAGAATCCAAAAGTATCAGACGCGCTAAACGAAACTGCGATCGGAGATTATCTTCTCTTTGGCGTCAACCAGGATCTTTCGACCACGATCTTCAAAGACATTCAACGCCTGCCACCCGGCCACACTCTCACTCTCGCCAACGGCTCGATCAAAATTCGCCGCTACTGGTCACCAGAAGCCGCAAAGGAAATTCGATATCGAAATCCCGAGTCTTACGTCGAGCATTTCTCAGAGCTACTGTCGCAGGCAGTTGCAGATCGCCTGCCGGCGGATCGTGTCGCAATCATGATGAGCGGCGGCCTCGATTCCACGTCCATCGCCGCAATCGCCCGCAATCAAATAAAAGACGTGCAAGCCTGCACTGTCGTTTACGACAGCTTAATTCCCGATGAAGAACGCCACTATTCAACGGTCGCAGCCAATCATCTCGGCATTCCCATCACACACTTAAACGCCGATCGATATTCGCTGTTTGACGAGCAGATGTCTGGCGACATGGATCAGCCAGAGCCGTTTCTTTTGTCCCCATTGACAGGCCAGTTTCACGAACTGCTGCGACTCTGCGCAAAGTTCGACCACGTTGCGCTGACTGGTTACGACGGCGACGCGTTCATGAACGAGTGCCGGTCGTCGCGTTTCAGAATCAGAAGCAGGCTGAAACGGCTGCTTAGTAAGTCCACACCCGCTCGGATGTTGCCCGAGTGGATCGACGAATCGTTCGCCAAACGCACCAACCTTCTCGATCGCGTAAATCAGCCCGCCGCAAATCCTTTGAATACTATCGCCACAGCTCTCTTCGAAGGTTACGATCCCGCCGCTACAAAACTCGCGCTCGAAGTTCGTCACCCATTTATGGACGTACGGCTGGTCGAGTATCTCTTCTCGATACCTGTGAATCCCTGGCGCAGGAACAAACACATCCTTCGCCAGGCGATGAAAGATCAACTACCAGTCGCCGTACTCAATCGTCCAAAAACACCGCTCGCAGGCGATCCTGCTCTTCAACTGGTGCGCCGCGCTAGTGTAAGATGGCTCGACAGTTTTGAGGTCAGTCCGCAGCTCAGGGCTTTTGTTAACCTGAATCGTCGACGAAAACTAACGGATGAAGAGACATCCGACGGCCTCTGGGCCAATCTCCGAGTCTTCGCGTTGAACTACTGGCTTACGCACTCCCAGCCTGCGGTTCGACGAACGTCGCCTAACACAGGTAACAACGGTCGCGGCCAACGGATCTCAATCGCCCAAACTGCATGAAGATGGAGATGATGCATGGAACGTAAATCCCAACCCATCGAACAAGTCAATGAACAGAAGAAGCCGTATCACAAACCCGCAGTAATCGTTTATGGAAACATCCGCGAGATCACCAGGAATCTTGGTCCAAAAGGTAATTTAGACAATGGCGGCGGTGCGGCAGCCGGACCTAAGACCGGTGTTTGATCCTGCACATTTTGAAATCCTCTTGATCCCGTAAATGCCTTACCGGTGCTCGATCTATGGCCTTGGCGTTATCGCCAATCGATCAATCCCCGGCGTTCCCGCCTCAACAATCGCATCTGAAGATGTTCGCATCTCTTTTGGCTTGCTTCCCGCGTGGCTTGCAGAAGTGAGCGCGACGCAGCTCGAGACTTCTTACGTCGCAGACTACACGACCGAATGCGGTGAGCCTGCGTTGCGCGTGTTTCGTGTGCTCGATGGTAAGTATTACAGGTTCTGCTACGCCGATCGCACGCAGTTTGTAATTGACAATGCGGGGACCGAAGTTTGGGCTGAGTGGGTCGTTCCTCTGACTCTCGAAGATACGGCGACTTATCTACTTGGTCCAGTGATGGGTTTCGTGATGCTGCTGCGTGGCGTTGTTTGTTTACACGCGAGCGCCATTGCAATTGGAGACGAAGCAATAGCGCTCGTGGGTCCGGCAGGATCCGGTAAGTCAACAACAGCAGCGGCGTTCTCGGATAGTGGTTACAGCATACTTGCGGAAGACGTCGTCACGCTCGACGATCGAGGTGATCACTTTCTCGTGCGCCCGGGTTATCCGTGCATTCGTCTGTGGCCCGCGTCAGTCCAGGCGCTTTATGGATCAGAGACGCATTTGCCTCGACTCACGCCGAACTGGGACAAGTGTTACCTCGATCTCACGGAACGGTTTCATGCTGAGCCATTGCGGCTGGCGGCGATCTATCAGTTGGGCGAGCGACAAGACGATCCGGCCGCGCCTTTCATTGAAGCGCTCGATCCGTCGGAAGGTTTGATGTCGCTGGTTGCAAACACTTACGCGACGAAGTTGATGGACAAACAGATGCGCGCGCGTGAGTTTGAGGTGTTGAGTCGGGTTTTGAAGAATGTGCGGTTGAGACGCGTCACCCCGCATAGCGATCCTGCACGCATTCCGGAGCTTTGTACGCGGATTTTGACGGATTTCGAGCGCGGATTTTCACGGATTGATGTATAGCCTCCACTTCTATGGTCAGATGATTGCGGATGCGCCACGTATGGGGGCGTATACGGCGGCGCTCCGTCGGGCCGTGAGCCCTGATTCGGTGGTTATGGATCTCGGTTGTGGGCCAGGCGTGCTGGGACTGATCGCATGCAAGCTTGGCGCGCGACGTGTCTACATGGTCGAACCCGAGAATATCGTCGGCCTCGCGCGCGATGTTGCCGCCGCGAATGGTTGTGCAGATCGGATTGAATTTTTCGAGAACGTTTCCACTGAGATTACACTTCCCGAGCCCGCCACCATCATCATCTCCGACTTGCGCGGTGTTCTTCCGTGGTTTCAACAACACATTCCCTCGATCATCGATGCGCGCAAGAGACTCCTCGCGCCCGGCGGTGTGCTGATCCCGCATCGCGATATTCTCTGGGCCGCAGTTGTCGAAGCGCCTGAGCAGTATGAAGAGATTGTCGGCCCGTGGAAAGACAATGAATTTGACCTGGATCTATCCGCGGCAACTCGGCTAATCACCAATACTTGGCGGAAGACGCACATAAATCCGGAGCAGTTTTTGACTGAGCCAGTCAATTGGACCACGATCGATTACTACGAAGTGAACAGTCCTGACATCTGCGCTGAGATCTCGTGGCGCTCAGCACGAAACGGCACGGCGCATGGTGTTGTCATCTGGTTCGATTCAGAGTTGGGCGATGGCATTGGCTTCTCGAATCATCCGGCTGCGCCGCGGATGATCTACGGCACCGGTTTCTTTCCTTTTCCCGCACCAATCGAAGTTACGGAAGGCGAGCAGATCAAACTGCGACTCGCGGCTAATTTCGTGCAAAACGATTACGTGTGGCGTTGGGACACCGATTTTTCCAACGCCAGTTTCAGACAGTCGACATTCTACGGCGTGCCGCTCACGCAAGCGCTGCTGCGGAAATCAGCAAATAATCTGTGAAATCTGCGCATGAAATAATCGTTTGCATCGCGCGTCGCGAGGTCGCTTCACAGCGCCTCCGTCATCTCGCTCAACAACAAATCGATTGGAACTATCTCTTCGTTACTGCTTACGCTCACGGGTTGCTGCCGTTGCTCCATAAACACCTGTCCGGTGCCGCTAGCGACCTCGTTCCCGGCCATTTTCTCTCGCGGCTGAAACGCGAGTCGGTCGCGAACTCGCAGAACGTGTTGCATCTCGTCGCTAAGCAGTTGCGCGTGTACAAGCTCTTCAAAGAAACCGGTATCGACGTCGCGCTGTTCAAAGGCCCGTTGCTCGCTGAGGTGGCTTACGGCGAGATCGCCTTACGACAAGCCGGCGATATCGACGTGTTGATTAGCCGCCAACATTTCGCTCAGGCGAGAATGCTGCTGGAGTCAGCCGGCTACGAGATGCGTCCGAAGTTAACGCAGGCGCAGTTGGCTTCACACTTGAACAACCACTGCGAGATACAGTTCATGCGCGACGAGTGGTTCACGGTTGTCGATCTTCACTGGGATCTTGCGCCGCGCAGTTTTGTGTTTGGAGTCAAGCCTTACGAAGTGTTATCGCGACTGCAAACAGTCTCGCTCGCAGGAACCGCAGTAGAGACTTTCAGCGACGAGGACCTCGTGCTTTATCAGACCATGCATGGCGCGAAGCATCTCTGGCGACGTTTGGAATGGATCTCTTCGCTGGCCGAATCGCTGCGCTCAATGCCTGCGATTGACTGGGACATGATTGTCGAGCGCGCTGAGAAGGCATATGGTACGCGTATGCTCGCCCTCGGCCTGCGACTGGTAGAGTGCTTCTCCGACGTTGACATTCCCTCAGACATCCTGGCAACGATCGATTCTGATCGCACAATGCAACGCATGGCGTCGAGAATTAGCGAAGAGATCTTTGTCACTTTTGGCGCCGCTGATTCGACTGAGACCAACCTCTACAATTTCCGTATCATGGACCGCAAACGCGACGCACTCATCTCCGCACTTCGCTCGACTTTCGTCCCCACCTTGCCCGACTGGCAAACCCTCGCGCTGCCTGCTCCACTGCATTCGCTCTACTACGCCTATCGCCCGCTGCGGCTCTCGAAGACCTACACCACTTCACTCTTGCGCAAAGTCATGCGTGCGAGGCGTGATGCTTAAGCCGCCTTTGAAGTGGGCCGGCGGCAAGCGCTGGCTCGTGTCGCATCTGAAAGCGATTTGGGAAGCAAACGCGCATCGCAGATATGTCGAGCCGTTTTGCGGTGGTCTCGCAGTTGTGCTCGGCATGCAACCAAAACATGCACTGCTGAATGACGTTAATCCGCACCTCATAAACTTCTATCGTCAGCTCCAGAACGGTCTGCGAATGCGCGTACAGATGCGCAACGATGAAGAGCTCTTCTATCGCCATCGCGACCGGTTCAATCGTTTGATTCGAACAGGCAAGGCGCACACGCAGGAAGGCGCGCAGTTGTTCTACTACCTCAATCGAACGTGCTTCAATGGACTTTGCCGCTTCAATAAAGGCGGCGATTTCAATGTGCCGTTCGGGACTTACACAGCAATCAATTACGTGAGAGATTTTTCTGATTACGGAGTGGTGTTTGGGCAGTGGGAGTTTAGCAATGTTGATGTTGAAGCACTCCGGCTCGATCCTGAGGATTTTGTCTACGCAGATCCGCCGTATGATGTAGAGTTCACGACGTACAGCGCTGGTGGTTTCTCGTGGGACGATCAAGTTCGCACTGCGAGCCTGCTGGCCGCGCACGGTGGGCCAGTTGTCATTTCAAATCAGGCGACGCAGCGGATCGTTGATCTGTATGAGGGACTGGGCTTTCAATTGAGATATCTGGATGGGCCAAGACGGATCAGTTGCACAGGTGATAGAACCGCTGCGCGCGAGGTGCTGGCGATGAAGAACTTAGCCACGGATTTACACGGATGAACACGGATCGAGCGTGGTTACCTGATTTAATTTATGCGGACGGACGCTTTCAGTCCAATCGCGCAATCGTCTGCGATAGTTCTGGCAAGATTGTTGAGATAGTCGAGGGGGACAGGGCGCAAAACGCGATCCGGTTGAAACGGCGCGCGATCCTCCCCGGCCTAATCAATGCGCACTCGCATGCGTTTCAACGTGTCATTCGTGGTCGCACGGAGCACCGCTCGCAGCACGCGACTGACAGTTTCTGGACGTGGCGCGAGCAGATGTATGCCGCTGCCAATCGACTCACTCCTGAAGACCTCTACGCTGTCTCACGTATGGCATTTCTCGAAATGGCGCTGACGGGAATCACTGCGGTCGGCGAGTTTCACTACATTCACAACGCACCTGACGGCTCCGCTTACTCCGATCCGAATCTACTCGCGCGCGAAGTGATTAGCGCCGCAAATGACGTTGGTATTCGCATCGCACTGTTGCGCGTAGCGTATGCGCGTGCAGGTTTCGAGGTGGAAACCAATCCGCAGCAGATCCGGTTCATCGAGCCCTCACCCGATATTTACTTGAAGCACTTGGAAGCACTGCTCAACACGCCTGAATCAAACGATGGCATGAGCTGGATTGGAGTGGCACCGCACAGCGTTCGTGCTGTGCCGCTCGATTATCTGAAGACGATCGTCGCCTTCGCAAACGAGCGCGAGCTGCCGGTGCACATGCATGTTGCCGAGCAGCCCGCAGAAGTCACTACGTGTATCGAGGAATACGGGCGCTCGCCTGTTGCGTTGCTCGAGACGGAAGGATTGTTCAGTAAACGCTTCACCGCCGTCCATGCGATTCACGTGACGCCAAAAGCAATTGCGGCGATGACGCGCGCCAGTGCAATGGTCTGTGCCTGCCCGACGACTGAGCGAAATCTTGGCGACGGTGTCGTCCCCGTCGATGCTTATTTTGATGCTGGTGTACGCGTGGGGCTGGGAAGTGACAGTCAGATCCAGATCGATCTGCTCGAAGATGCACGCGAGCTCGAATATCACCTGCGCTTGCAAAAAACCGCGCGCAACGTGCTTGCACCGACAGACGACGATTCGAGTTCAGCACTCGCGCGAAGGTTGTTTGAATGCGCAACGATCAACGGCGCAGAGAGTATTGGCTTCAATGGAGGGAAACTCGAACCGGGCGCGCCGGCAGATTTCTTCACTGTCGATCTCGATGATCTCTCGATTGCGGGATCATCCGCGGATGATTTGCTGGCGAATATCGTGTTTTCACTTGCGCGAACGGCGGTGCGAGATGTGGTGGTGGCAGGGAAGCAGATCGTTAAAGACGGGAAACACGGATTACACGGATGATTAAAGAGATTCTCGCGGATTTGGTAAGGATTGATTCGGTTTCGTCGCGATCAAATGCGGAGATTGTCGAGTATCTCGAGCGGCGGTGTCAGGCGTTGGGTTTACTCACGAGGCGTTTTCCGTATCGGGACGAACACGGAATCGAGAAGATCAATTTGATTGCACTCACCGCCGATGTCAGTGAAGTCGAACTTGCTTTAGTGGGCCACACTGATACTGTGCCTTACGATCCGAATTGGTCCGAAGCGACAAACCTTACCGAACGCGATGGCAAACTCTACGGGCGCGGTGCTTGCGATACGAAAGGATTCATTGCCGCCGCTCTGACCGCGCTCGCGTCCACGCAACCACGAAAACCTTTGGCGCTGATATTCACAGCCGATGAAGAAATCGGTCTCGTCGGCGCCAAGATGTTGGCCCAGGCGCAGCCGCTACGTGTTCGTTACAGCATCGTGGGCGAGCCAACATCGCTCAAGCCGATTCGCGCAGGCAAGGGGTATTCGCTCGCCGAAGTGATTGTGAAGGGACGCGAAGCGCATAGCGCGTATCCGGCGCTCGGTGCCTCTGCGGTGTTTCGTGCAGCGCGGTTGATTAATCGACTGGAATCGATTGCGGAACAACTCAAAAACGAGCAGCATCCGGCGTTCGATCCATCGTACACGACGCTGAACGTCGGGTTGATCCATGGCGGCTCGGCGAAGAATGTGCTCGCGGGTGAATGCCGGTTCACACTGGAGTGGCGGCCGATACCGACGCAGGCCTCAGATGACTTGCTTAGTCTTTTCACTGCTGCGATTGCTGAGGAGACCGAGACTGATCCGCAGTTTGTATGTGAAGTTAATGCGAGTCGTCAGGATACCGGATTCGAGACGGCGCCCGACTCACCGCTCGTCAGACTTTTGGAAGAAGCGACGGGCAACAAATCCGCCACAGTTGCTTTTGGCACTGAAGCGGCGCAGATGATGAAACTCGGTGGCGAAGCAGTGGTGATCGGGCCGGGCGACATCCGTGAGGCTCACCGGACGGGCGAATTCGTGCCGGTTGATGAACTTGAGCGCTGTGCCGAGGTTCTGCGACAATCCATCGAGAAATTAGCTAATTAGCAAAAAGCAACCGCTAACCGTAAAATTCCATCGGAAGGTTCAATGTCCCGCATTAATAGAGTTTTTCTCGCGATTATCGTCTTGTGCACGTGTATTCCGCTGGCAGCGCAAACTCCGAAGCCGCTCACGAGCCAGGAAGTTGTCAGCCTTCTTTATCAACTACAACGAAACCCCGACACTCGCGACGACATTGTTCAACAAATTAGAACTCGCGGGATCGGCTTCCCGCTTACGGACGGCATGCGCTCGCTCGTCGCCACGAAGAGCGGCAACGACGCGCTGTTGCGACGTACACTCGAGGAGGCCGAGCGCCGGCGCGTTAATCCGACCGCCTCCGCACTGCCTTCCGAAACCGAAGGAAGCGAGCTTCTGGAACGCACCCGCAACGTCACCCTCGCGGCCGCGAACGCGATGCCCGACTTTCTCGTAAAGCAGATCATCAAGCGCTCAGTCGCCTACGGCAACACCACGAACTGGATTCCGCAGGACAATCTCACGATCGCCGTCGGGTATCGCGCGAATGCCGGCGAAGAGTACAAAGTCCTGACCGTGAATGGAATGCCGCCGGGAGAAGACCAGGGAGCAAGCAACGATTAC
>DASUYO010000268.1:0-9760 GCA_036377375.1 Pyrinomonadaceae bacterium | reverse complement strand
GACTTCCAGCGGCAAACTTCAACGCCGTGCCTGCCGCGAGATGTTTCTGTCCGGGAGTTTTGAAAGTCTGTCGGAGTGGCGCGAGGATACGACAGAGGACAGCGAAGCGCTTCTGGCCGTTTCCGGTTTCCAGCCGGAGACTGAAGAAAACATCCAGGAATTTCTTAAGTCTCTCTTCGCGACACGGCTGGGAACTGAGGCCACAGAGATTGACGTTGACGAACCTGTGACGCGGTACGCGTTTGATTCGTTACAGGCGATTGAGTTGATGCACGCGGTCGAAGTCAGCCTTGGCATAGTTCTACCGATGACGAGCTTTCTGCAAAGCCCAAGCATTGCTGAGCTGGCCCACGAGGCAATGCAATTTCTCACAGCCAAGAAACTCAGTGAAAACGCAACACCCGCGGACACCGTCACTACCATTTTGCCGAATACGTTGACGACGCATCCGGCCTCATACGGGCAGCAGGCACTATGGTTAATCTCACGCCTTGCTCCTGAAAGCGCCGCTTACAACGTGTCCTCAGCCGTGCGGATTCGGAGTGAAGTTGATCCGGGCGCGATGCGGCGTGCATTTCAAAAGCTCATCGAGCGTCATTCATCACTGCGCACGACTTTCAACGAGATCGAGGGAGCACCGGTCGCCGTTGTGTGTGAAGAGGTCGAGGTCAGCTTTGATTTTGAGGACGCGTCTTCATTGAGCGAAGCACGATTGAACAAGCGACTCATGAAACTGGCGCTTCGCCCGTTCAACCTGGAAACTGGACCACTGTTTCGCGTGAACCTCTTCAAGCGTTCCGACGAAGAGTATGTGTTGATGTGGGTTGCGCATCACATCGTGGTTGACTTCTGGTCATTGGTAATTCTCGTGCACGAGTTCGGCGAGCTTTACGAAGCGGAGCAACACGGTCGCGCTGCGAGTTTGGCAGCCATTTCAGAGACCTACTCCGGTTATGTGAGCTGGCAAACGGAGATGCTCAAGCGGGCTGAAGGACTGCGGCTCAGAAGCTATTGGGAAAAACAACTCGGAGGCACGCTGCCGGTGCTGAATTTGCCGGCCAGTCATCCAAGGCCCCCCGTTCAGACATACCGTGGCAGTTCTTACGACTTCGAGCTCGACGTCGCGTTGGCACGACAGCTTAAGGCGCTGGGAAAAAATCACGACGCCACGCTTTACATGACGTTGCTCGCTGCCTTTCAGGTTTTGCTGTATCGCTACACGGATCAGGACGACATTTTAGTTGGCTCGCCTGCTGCTGCGAGAAGTCGCGCGGCCTTTTCGAATGTGGTCGGCTACTTCGTTAACCCACTCGTGCTGCGCGCGGATCTTTCAGGCAATCCGACTTTCACTGAATTTCTTAATAGTGTGCGCCACACTGTGCTTGATGCCTTCGCACATCAGGACTATCCGTTCGCTCTGCTGGTGAAACAACTACAGCCGGAGCGGGACCTCAGCAGGTCTCCTTTATTCCAGGTGAGCTTTGTTTTGCAGCAAGCTCAACTATTAAAAGAGCAAGGGCTGACGGCGTTCGCATTGGGCCAGGGCGGCGCACCTCTACAGTTGGGCCAACTGGTTCTTGAGACCATGGCTTTAGAGCAGCACGTGGCGCAGTTTGATCTATCGCTCGTCATGGCTGAAATAGGCGGAGGGCTGCGGGCCTCTCTGGAATACAACACCGACGTTTTCGAAGAAACCGCAATTGCGCAGATGGCGCGACAGTTCCACGTCTTGCTTGAAGGTCTCGTCGCTAACCCCTCGCAAAGTATTTCGTCACTCCCCTTGCTTTCCGATGAGGATCGGCGACAGGTGTTGATGGAATGGAATGACACCGGCAGAGATTATCCGCATCAGTGCATACATGAACTCTTCGAGCAACAGGCGGCGCGAACACCCGACCAGGTCGCCGTTGTCTTCGGCGAGGACGAGGTGTCGTACCGCGAGTTGAATGAGCGTGCAAACGCGCTGGCCCAGCGGCTGCGAGCGCTGGGAGTAGGACCGGAAAGTCGCGTAGGCATCCTGCTGGAGCGTTCAGTGCAAATGTTGGTGGCGTTGCTTGGAGTGTTGAAAGCAGGCGGCGCTTACGTACCTTTAGATCCGGAATATCCGAGTGAGCGACTTGGTTTCATGTTAGCGGATGCACAGGTCTGTGTACTGTTGACGGAGCAACGATTGAAAAGACTGCTGCCCGCCCCTGACGCTCGCGTGATCTGTCTGGACGAAGCTGAAGAACGGCTGAGCGTAGATCAGCAACGTGTGGTCCAACCGGATTATCTCGCCTACGTCATTTATACGTCCGGTTCAACGGGCACGCCGAAAGGCGTAGCCATCACGCACCAAAGTGCGACGACGATGTTGCGTTGGGCGCAGGAGGTATTCAGCGCCGAACAACTGAGTGGAGTCTTAGCTTCAACTTCGATCTGTTTCGATCTGTCCGTCTTCGAGATGTTTCTGCCGCTCTGTGTCGGCGGCAAGGTAATCCTGGCGCGCAACGCTCTGGAGTTACCACAACTCGCAGCGAGAGATGAAGTAAGTCTGATTAACACAGTGCCTTCAGCAATCGCTGAATTGATCAGAACGGAAGGCGTGCCGGAGACGGTGAAGACCATCAATCTGGCAGGCGAAGCTTTGAAGTCCGAGTTGGTGAAACAGATCTATGAGCACACTGGGGCATCGCAGGTGTGGAATCTGTACGGCCCTACCGAAGACACCACTTACTCGACTTTCGCACTGATTTCAAAAGAGAGCAACGTCTCGATCGGGCGACCGATTGCGTGTTCGCACGCTTACGTATTGGACCAACAGCTACAGCCTGTGCCGGTGGGAGTCACCGGTGAGTTGTATCTGGGCGGCGCAGGCCTGGCGCGCGGGTATCTCGATCGCCCTGCATTGACGGCGGAGAAATTTATTCCCGATCCGTTCGGAACGGGTGCAAGACTCTATCGGACTGGAGATCTTGCCCGTTATTTGCCGGATGGAAACATCGAGTACATGGGCCGCATGGATCATCAAGTGAAGATCCGCGGGTATCGAGTTGAGTTGGGGGAAGTGGAAGCGAGGTTGGCGCAGCATAGTGCGGTGCGAGAAAGCGTCGTGATGGTGCGCGAAGATGAGCAGAGGGGACCGCGGCTGGTGGCCTACGTGGTAGCGGCAGAGGGGAAAAGCGTGAGCGCGTCGCAATTGCGAGAGTATCTAAGGCGAGGATTGCCGGCGTACATGATCCCGGCACAGTTCGTGATGATTGAGCGAATTCCGTTAACATCCAACGGCAAACTCGATCGCAGCGCGCTATTGCAACTGGACTCGACGCAATTTGAAGTGTCTTACACTGCGCCGACTGACCAGGTCGAAGAGATGCTGGTGGAAATCTGGGCGGCTGTCCTCGGTGTCGAGCGCGTAGGTATCAACGACAATTTTTTTGATCTCGGAGGACATTCACTGCTCGCAGCGCAAGCAATGTCGCGCGTCCAGAAGGCTTTCAAGACGGAACTTCCACTGCGTCTTCTTTTCGAGTTTCCAAGCGTCGCTGCATTTGCTCAGCAGATGGCCGCGATCCGCAAAGAGGATCTCACGATACCGCCACCTTTCGAGCCGATATCGAGAGCAGGGGATTTACCACTTTCATTCGCGCAGCAGCGACTCTGGTTTCTCGATCAACTTGAACCTGGCTGTCATGCTTACAACATGCCCGGTGCGGTGCGAATCAGTGGGCTGCTTGATCGCGCGGTGCTTGAGAAGAGTTTGGGTGAGATCGTACGCCGACACGAAACACTCCGCACGCACTTCGCTTCGACAGGTGGAGAACCGATTCAAGTCGTCGCTGCTCCGGCACCGCTAAACCTGCCTGTAATAGATCTTAGCGAGTTGCCACTCATCCAGCGTGACACGCAGCTCGATGAGATCCTGACGCGCGAAGCGCACGAACCGTTCGACCTGGCGCGTGGTCCATTGTTACGCGTGAAGCTCGTGCGCCTGTCCGACCGTGAACACGTTGTATCAGTGACAATGCACCACATTGTGTCGGACGGCTGGTCGCTCGATCTCTTCCTGCGAGAGTTGGCGACGCTGTACCAGGCTTACGCAGAAGGCATGGAATCGCCATTGCCTCAGTTGCCGATTCAATACGCGGATTTCGCAAGCTGGCAGCGAAAGTGGTTGAAGGACGAAAAGCTCAATTCATTGCTGGCTTACTGGGTGAAGCAGCTAAAGGGGGCGCCGCCGTTTTTGGAGTTGCCGGCAGATCACTTGCGCCCGGCAACGCGTAGCTACAACGGTGCTAAGCAATCCGTGATGCTCCCTCAGAGTCTGACCGACGATCTCAAGAGGCTGAGTCGTGAGGAGGGTGTGACTCTGTTCATGGTGTTAGCGGCGGCGTTCAAGGTGCTGCTGTACCGCTACTCCGGACAAACGGACATCGTCATCGGAACCGTGAGCGCCAACCGCAACCAGGCGGAGATAGAAGAACTTATTGGATTCTTCGTCAACACACTGGTGCTGCGCACCGATCTTTCTGCGACGCGCACATTTCGTACGCTGCTTGGCAAAATCAGAGAGACCGTTATCGATGCTTGCACGCATCAGGATCTGCCCTTTGAAAAGCTTGTTGAAGAGTTACAGCCTGAGAGGGATCCGAGCCGCACGCCTCTGTTCCAGGTGCTGCTGGTCCAACAGAAAGAGTTGACGCCGGAACTCGATTCCGCCGGCGTCTGCTTCCGGCCGGTAGAAATAGACACGATGACTACAAAGTTCGATCTCACCTTGAACTTTGCGGAAGCGGAGCAGGAGCTGCGTCTCACGCTGGAGTACAGCACTGATCTCTTCGAAGCCGCAACGGCGAGGCGCATGCTCGAACATCTGCAAACGTTGTTGGAAGGCGCGGTGGCAAATCCCGAGCAGCCTATTTCAGAGTTGCCGTTGCTGACGAACCACGAACAGCAGCAGTTGTTATCGGAGTGGAACGATACGGCACGTGAGTACCCAGCAGAGTGCGTCCATAGCTTGTTTGAAAAACAAGCTAGTCTGACGCCAGACGCCATTGCCGTCAACTTCGACAACGAGCGTCTGACTTATCGCGAGATTAATGCGCGCGCTAATCAGATCGCTCACCTGCTGCAAAGACTTGGAATAGGGCCTGAGTCGTTCGTCGGAATCTACACCGAACGTACAGCAGAGATGATCGCCGGAATCCTGGGTGTGCTTAAAGCCGGTGGTGCCTACGTGCCGATTGATCAGGCGTACCCGCCCGAGCGCGTCAAGTTGATCTTCGCAGACTGTGGCATGAGTGCACTGTTGACTCAAACGTCCTTGTTGAAAAATCTGCCGGAGCACGAGGTGCCGACCATATGTCTCGATAGCGATCTCGATATGTTGTCGGCACAGAATCCTGAGAGTGATGTGCAGCCGGAGAATTTGGCCTACGTCATTTATACGTCCGGTTCAACAGGCATGCCGAAAGGTGTCGCTATCACGCATCAGAGCGTAACAGCGATGTTGCGGTGGGCGCAGGAAGTGTTCAGCGCCGAACAACTGCGTGGAGTCTTAGCCTCAACTTCGATCTGTTTCGATCTGTCCGTGTTCGAGATGTTTCTCCCGCTGTGCGTCGGCGGCAAGGTGATCCTGGCGCGCAACGCGCTGGAGTTACCGCAACTGGCAGCAAGGGATGAAGTAACTCTGATCAACACCGTGCCCTCAGCGATCGCTGAATTGATCAGAATGGCGGGCGTGCCCGAGACGGTGAAGACGGTCGGTCTGGGAGGCGAGGCTGTCAAGGTCGAAGTGGTGAAGCAGATCTACGAGCACACTGGAGCGTCGCAAGTGTGGGATCTGTATGGTCCAACTGAGGATACCGTTTACTCGACTTTCGCATTGCTTCCAAAAGACGGCCCGGTCACGATCGGGCGACCGATTGCGTGTTCGCAGGCTTACGTGTTGGACCAACTGCTACAGCCGGTGCCGGTGCGAGTCACCGGTGAGCTGTATCTTGGTGGTGCAGGGGTGGCGCGCGGGTATCTCGGTCGTCCTGAGTTGACGGCGGAGAAATTTATTCCTGATCCGTTTGGGACTAAGCCGGATGCCCGGCTCTACCGGACTGGAGATCTTGCGCGTTATCTGCCGGATGGAAACATCGAATATCTGGGCCGCATGGATTATCAGGTAAAGATCCGCGGCTTCCGCATTGAGCTGGGTGAGATTGAGGCAGCGCTTGTGGAGCACCCGCTTGTTCGAGACGTGGCGGTGCTGGTGCGTGAGGACACTCCCGAAGATAAACGCATCGTTGCTTATATCGTCCTGAATCACGAGTCTGCGACACCCGCTGACGAGTTGCGTCGCGTATTAAAAGAGAAATTGCCGAGTTTCATGATCCCCTCTGCTTTTGTTGTGCTCGACGAATTGCCTCTGACTCCGAACGGCAAAATTGATCGCAAAGCGCTGCCCGCGCCCGATCATGCACGTCCTGACATCGAAGCAGTTTTCGCTGCTCCGCGCACTCCCATTGAAGAGATGATCGCCGCCATCTGGTCTCAAGTTCTAAAGCTGGAAAAGGTGGGCATTCACGACAACTTCTTTAGTCTCGGTGGACATTCCTTGTTGGCTACTCAGGTCGCGCATCGTGTGCGCGATACCTTTAATGTTGCCTTGCCGCTGAAGCTCTTTTTTGAAACCCCCACGATCGCCGATTTGGCCGCCTACGTCGCACGCACTCAGCTTCGAGAGGCTGACGACGCAACGCTGAGTGCGGCGCTCGCAGAGCTCTCGATGCTATCCGCAGATTACACAGATTCATTCAAACAATCTGTGTAATCCGTGGATGAGGAACCTCAATCATGAGCAAGCTTACTGAACAGATCGAAGATCTCTCACCACAACAACGTGACTTGCTGGTCCTTCTGCTGGGCAAGAAGAAACGAGAGGAAGCCGCTCGGTCGCAGATCGCACCGGTGAGCAGAACCTCCGACACCTTTCCGCTTTCGTTTGCTCAACAACGCCTCTGGTTTCTGAGCCAGCTTCAGCAGGATAGCGCTGTCTACAACGTGGCTGGAGGCGTGCGCATGGAAGGGCCGCTCGACGTGACAGCACTGGAGCGGGCACTTAATGAAGTCGTGGTCCGACATGAATCGCTCAGAACTGTTATCCGGCAAATTGAGAGTGAGCCGGTGCAGATAATTTCCAGCCCGCATGTTTTCCATTTGCCGAAGTTTGATCTGCGGAATGTCCCCGAGGCCCAGCGGGAAACGGAAGCTCAGTTGTTACTCACGAACGAAGCTCGCAAGCCCTTCAACGTAGAAGGAGGCCCACTGTTTCGCGCTACGCTGCTGCTCCTGTCGGCTGACGAGCACATCCTGTTGTTGACGATGCACCACATCATCTCTGACGGATGGTCCATCGGAATCCTAGTGCGCGAGTTGATCGAACTCTATGACACTTTTGTAGTCAGGAGATCATCCACGTTGCCCGACCTTCCCGTTCAGTATGTCGACTTCGCTGTCTGGCATCGTGAGTGGTTACAGGGAGACGTTCTCGATAAATCGATTTCGTACTGGAAAGAACAACTCGCTGGAGCTCCGTCACTGCTGGAACTACCAACAGATCGCCCACGTCCGCCCAGCCAGGGTTTTGGTGGCGCGAGACAACCAGTCGTAATTCCGCATGAGCTAACTGAGTCTCTGAGAAAGCTTGGTGAGCAACAGAACGCTACGCTTTTTATGGTCCTTCTCGCGGCCTTCAAAGTACTTCTCTTCAGGCACGCTGGCCAGGAGGACATTGTCGTCGGTGTTCCCATCGCCGGGCGCAATAAACCTGAGCTTGAAAACGTAATCGGGCTCTTTGTCAACATGTTGGCGGTGCGCACAGATCTTTTCGGAAATCCCACTTTCCGGGAACTGTTGATTCGAGTGCGCGAAGCGGCCGTCGGAGCTTACGAGCATCAGGACCTGCCGTTTGAAAAGCTCGTAGAAGTTATGCAGCCGGAGCGCGATACGAGCTATTCGCCGTTGTTTCAGGTGATGTTCCACCTTGGCAACATGGGAATTCCTTCCTTTAACCTTCCCGGCTTAATGCTGACTCCGCTCGATGCTGACACCGGCACATCGAAGTTTGATCTAACTCTCGATCTGGTCGAATCGTCGACGGGTCTCAAAGGATGGATCGACTACAGCACCGACTTATTCGATCACGGCACCATTCAACGTCTGTCAGAACGCTTCCAGACGCTTCTGAAATCGGTTGTGGCCGATCCGGAGACGCCCATCTCGTCGCTCTCTTTACTGAGCCCGGCGGAACAGAATCAATTAGTAGTCAAGTTAAACGACACTGCCGAAGACTTCCCGCAGGCGTCTTGTCTGCATCAGATCTTCGAGGACCAGGTAGAGCAAACTCCAAACGCCATCGCAGTCACTTTCGAAGGTCAGACACTAACCTATGCCGACCTCAACCGCCGTGCTAACCAACTCGCGCACCAACTGATAAAGCTGGGCGTCGGACCGGAAGTTCTGGTAGCGATCTGCATGGAACGCTCGCTGGATTTGCCGATCGCTTTATTAGCTGTTCTCAAGGCGGGCGGTGCTTACGTCCCTCTTGATCCGTCTTATCCGCGCGAGCGCCTGGCCTTCATCATTGAGGAAACACGTGCGCCCGTGGTCTTGACGCAACGCGCAATCGCAGAAAACCAATCCTTCGGCGTGCACGTGATTCGACTCGACGGCGACATCGATGAGCTCGCAACTGAGAACGCTGAAAACCCACGCATCGATGTGACGGATGAAAACCTGGCTTATGTCATCTATACCTCGGGCTCGACCGGCCAACCGAAGGGCGCAATGTTGCACCATCGCGGTGTGCGCAATCGCCTTCTTTGGGGAATTACTGATTATCAACTCGGCAGTGGTGATGTCGTGCTGCACAAGACGCCTCTCACGTTTGACGTATCGGTGTGGGAGATCTTCGCGCCACTGTTAAGCGGTGCGCGTCTTCTCATAGCTAAACCCGGAGGACATCAGGACACTGTCTACCAACTCGACTTGATGGCCCGCGAGAAAGTGACCCACGTAGATTACGTTCCAACGATGCTCGAGGTGCTTCTCGAATCGGAAGGCTTGGACCAGTGTGACAACCTGAAGATCGTTACAGCTGCGGGCGAAGCTCTGACGCGAGAGTTGCGTGACAGATTCTACTCGCAGACGAACGCGAAGCTTTACAACTTGTATGGTCCAACCGAAGCGTCGTTGGCTGTCACTTATTGGGTGTGCGAGCCGGACGGAGAAGAACGTGTGATTCCCATCGGCCGTCCGATGAGCAATGTGAAGATTTACATTTTGGACAAACATCTACAGCCTGTTCCGATCGGCGTTGCAGGTGAGCTGCACATCGGTGGCCGGGCTCCGGGACGCGGTTACCTGAAGCGACCGGATCTCGCTGCCGATAAATTTATCCCCGATGCGTTCAGCGAGAGGGGAGGCGAGCGGCTGTACAAAACGGGCGATCTTGCTCGCTATCGATCTGACGGAGCGATTGAGTTTCTCGGACGTCTCGATCATCAAGTGAAGATCAGGGGCATGCGTATGGAGCTCGGCGAGGTCGAGGCGGCTTTGTGCCAACATCCTGACGTAAGAGAAGCGGTCATCCTGGCGCACGAGATCACTTCGGGAAGTAAATCGCTGGTGGCCTACGTCGTAAGTAAGCAGGAGCCGTTGCCCACCAGCGATGAATTGCGAAATTACTTAAGGCAAAGATTGCCGGAGTACATGGTTCCGGCAGCATTCGTGA
>DASUYO010000267.1:0-3565 GCA_036377375.1 Pyrinomonadaceae bacterium | reverse complement strand
TTTTCATAGCCGCCACCACCGCCCAGGCACAAATTGAAATGGACAAGTCGCTGTTGAGAAAGTTCGATTTAAGAGAAAGCGGGCTCTCACTGGAGCGCCGCACACAAGCAGGCACATTCTTCGACGTGGTGGGCCATAAGTCAGCCGCGTTGGGATATGAGAACCGGGCATTTGAGGCCTGGGTTTACCCTCTCAAGATCCTGGATGATTTCCAGTGCAATTTCACAATTGAAGGTTATCCACTCGCGTTTCGTGGACCAGACATTACCGTTCTAATTAACGCTCGCCCCGAAGCAACAGTACTCACCTATTCACACGCGGCTTTCACTGTAAGACAGATCATTTATGCGCCGGTTGATGAGCCCGGAATCATCATGCTGTTTGACGTGCAAACCGTGTTACCGATGACCGTCACCTTCTCATTTCGACCGCGCCTCAAACTAGGCTGGCCCGCAGGGCTGATGACTGGCAATCTCGAATGGGACGAGAAACTACATACCTACTTCATCACCGAAGAATCAAAACGGTTCGTGGGCATGATTGGGTCACCGGCTGCACATGACGTTTCTGTTATGCCCTATCAGGAGGAGCCACGTGACGTGCCTGTGCAATTTTCGATCGCAGCCTCCCCTGAAACTCTCAAGTCTCACTTTATACCAATCGTGATCACCGGAGGCGTTGAAGGAAGAGACAAAGCGAAGGCTATCTACCAACGCCTAGTGAATTCCGTTCAGACGCTCTACGAAGAAAATGTGACTTACTACCAGCGTCTACAGAGTGAAACGACTAGCATTAACACGCCCGACGAACGTCTCAACAAAGCATTTCAGTGGGCAAAGGTTGGCACCGATAAGGGTGTCGTAACTAGTCCCTATCTGGGTACAGGACTTGTAGCCGGCTATCGCACTTCAGGTGATAGTGAAAGGCCAGGATTTGCATGGTTTTTTGGACGGGACGCCCTCTGGACCTCGCTGGCCATCAACTCGTACGGTGATTTTGCAACTACAAGAACAGCGCTGGAATTCCTGAAAAAATTTCAGAGAGACGATGGCAAGATCCCTCACGAGATCTCTCAAAGTGCGTCGCTCATTCCCTGGTTTACCGACTATGAGTATCCATGGGCCAGCGCCGACGCAACGCCACTTTATGTAATTGCTCACTGCGATTACTGGCGAAACAGCGGCGACACGGATTTCCTGCGCAGAAATTGGGACTCAATAGTCAAGGCATATCGCTTCTCTGCCGCGACGGACACCGACCGCAATCGATTGATCGAGAATTCCAAGAAGACAAGATTCGGTCACGGCTGGGTTGAGGATGGCGGCCTGTACCCGCCTCATGAAGAGATTTATATGCAGGGCCTGTGGATCGAGGCCTCACAGGGTCTTGCTGAAATGGCAAGAATTATCGGTGATGACAAACTCGCCGAAACAGCGCTTGCCAACGCGGACCAAACACGCGCCGCGATGGAAAAAAACTATTGGCTCGACAAAAAAGGCTTTTATGCTTTCGCAACTAAGCGGCCGCCCGACGAGCCTCCCAAAGCAGACCCTGGTCCAAACCGCGCGCGCCGCCTGGCAAGGATGGAAGAATTGGCCAAGTCGTCCATCATCGACGAGGATACGGTGTTGCCCGCTGTACCTCTCTGGTGGCGAACTATGAGAGACGATCGCGCGCAGTTGGAGTTGGACCATTTGGGAAGCGGCTTTATGGCGACCGATTGGGGGTCAAGGATCATTTCGAATCAGAGTAGACTGTATGATCCATTGTCCTATCACAACGGTTCCGTGTGGCCTCTCTTCACCGGTTGGACCAGCATGGGCGCCTACGCCTATGGCCGGCCGCACGTAGGTTATCAAGCGCTAATGGCCAATGCCCTGCTGACTTACACTTCGGCTCTCGGTTATGTAACCGAATTGCTGTCCGGCGATTTTAATCAGCCCTTTGGTCGCTCGTCTCATCATCAGGTTTGGTCTGAAGCAATGGTTGTCACTCCGGTTATGCGCGGACTCCTGGGAATTGAAGTCAGCGACGGTGGCAAGAAACTTCGCTTTGCCCCGCAGTTGCCGGCGAACTGGGATCATGTGGAAGCGCGCAAAGTTTTAGCGGGGAAGTCTAAGTATGATCTCACTCTGCAACGAACCGCAGGCCGCATGACAATCAACGTCACTCGTTCCGGGCCGGACACATTGGACCTCGCGCTTGCGCCGTCGTTTCCTCTTGATGCGCGTGTTCGCTCAGTCGAGATTCAGGGCCGCAATGTGGAGTTTCAAACTTCGCGAATTGGTGATCGACTACGCGCGTCAGTGAATCTTCAAATGCGCGAACAGAGTGTAGAAGTCGTATTTGTATATGATGAAGGCAGTGATGTTTATGTAGAACGCGAAATTCCCGCGCCAGGCGCAGAAAGTCAGGGGTTGAGAGTGCTACGCTCGACCGCGCAGGTCGATGGCCTACATCTCTTGCTTGAAGGTCGAGGCGGACATACCTACAAATTGTTTGTACGCAGTCCTCATCAATTGGCTGAGATTGCGGGAATCAAGGTCGTAAGAAACGATGGTCCCGATCAGGAGTTGGTGCTCGAATTCAAAGGTTCGCCCGACGACTATTCACGGTTGGATCTTACATTACCCTTCATACGAAGGTGAGACAGAGTAGGATGTGGATTAACGCACAGACGCGCCGGCCACTCCGATGTACTTGTCAGCTCCGCCGTAATAAAACAGCAATCTGTTTTCATCGCGTACCATTGCGGTTACGAAGACTACATTGGGAACTTGTCCGTTTTTCTCCCAGTCATGCTCTACCTTGAAAATCGGTTTCTCAGAACGCGCGATGACCTTCGTCGGATCCTTTTTGTCAAACAAGACCCATCCGGTCGCATAAACTTTATTATCATCGGCTCCGTTGTAGATCAGGAAAATACCATCTTTAGTAATTATCGGAGGCGGTCCCGGCTCTACCACGTAGGAATCAAAGTAGCCAGAACGGCTCTGGAGCACCGGATGGTCGAGCGGTTCTACCCAGTGCACCAGGTCGGAGGAATACGCAACACCCATCTGACTGCCTTGTTTACGGGCGTCGGCCATGAAGTACATCCAGTAAAGACCGTTGATCTTCTGCGGGACGATGGCACCGGATTTGGTCCACCCCACGTTCCATCTGCCTTTGTAAGCTGGCAGAAGTATTCCTTTACGTTTCCAGTTAATTAGGTCGCGGGAAGTGGCCAGGCAGAGTTGAGCGTCCTTCTTGTTATAGCCGGTATACGTCAGATAGTAAGTATCACGCAGCTTGATCAACCGCGGATCTTCCACACCGCCATCGCGTTCGTATTCTGTCGTGGGTTCCATGACCGGATTGGAACTACGAATAAAATGTATGCCGTCGGTGCTGGTTGCATAGCCAAGTCGGGAAGTGCCATTCCGGTCCTGCGCTCTGTAGAGCATCACGAACTTGCCATCTTTTTTCACTACAGCAGGATTGAAGGTCCCAGCAGACTCAAAGCCGTCGCCTTGCGGATGCAGGATGGGGTCTGCTGAGATACGTTTCCAGTCGCTGAAAGGCA
>DASUYO010000266.1:0-12946 GCA_036377375.1 Pyrinomonadaceae bacterium | reverse complement strand
CCGCACCGCATCCGCTGCCTGATCGATCTGTCCTTCACTTTCACGACTGCCAATCGCTTCAAACTCCTGCACGTAACGCACAAAGTCGCGAATCAAATGCGTGCCTGAACTTTCAAAACGCGCCGCTAGCGTAAACAATCGCTCGACGTTTGCGAGCCGCTGCGCGCCGTCGTAATTCGCAGCCACGACCGTCAAATATTCTGACTCCGCGACTGCGTAGCGCAGCAGATCCTGAATCGGATAATGATGCCTGCGATCGACGAGCTCACTAATCAGCTTCGCAGCGCGATCGAGAAGCTCATGTTCTTCGGGTGCGATGAATGCGATCTCATCGTGATGGCGCAATGCGGTGTAAAGCCGACGTGTCGCTGAAAAGCCGCGCGCGCCGGTAGTTTCAACTTCGCTCAGCAGCGGCGCACATCGCAACGCCAGGAGTGCGTTGTCGGAGAGTCCGCAAATCGGTGAGTGAAGAACTGCCGCCAGCGCGATCTCGTCAGTTTTGTTGTCGAGGAAACGAAGCAGCTGAATGAGATCTGTGATCTCTTCGCGCTCGTAAAACCCACGGCCCAGCACGGTCTGATAAGGAATGTTTGCGCGACGAAAGACTGACTCGTAAATCTGCACCTGTGTCATCGCGCGAAACAGCAAAGCGATATCGCCGTATTTGACGCCCTTCGGGCCGTGCGTGAGTGTGAGAATGCGCCGCGCCAACTGTTGCGCATCGAGCACGCGCGAGTCCTGTTCGGCGCGTGGATCGTCTTCGACCGAAGGCTTGGTTGTAATCAGCAGCTCAACCAGCGGACCTTCGTCGCGCAGCTCGCGCTTGGGCTCGCTCTTTTCATGCTTGACGTAGCCCAGCTGGTCCAGGTTCTTGTATTCACTCGCCGGCACATCATTAGGCACTTGGAACAGTCGCTCGAATAGATAATTGAAGAAGGTGATCAAGGGCGGCTGGCTGCGGAAGTTCAACTGCAAAGGCTTCTCTTCGCCACCTGCCGCGAGCAGGATCGACGTCATCTCACGGAACACGTCGACGTCGGCACCGCGAAAACCGTAGATCGATTGCTTGCGATCGCCGACGATGAAAAGGTTCGCAGGCCTGCGGCCTTTCGCAAGCGCAAGTCGCTCAAGCAGCACACGCTGCACTGCGTTCGTATCCTGAAACTCGTCGACGAGGAAAAAGCGGTAACGCTCAGATGTGCGCGCGACGACTTCAGGTCGTTCCAATAATGAAAGCGTGCGCAACTCAAGATCGTCGAAGTCGAGCGCGGATAGTTTTTGTTTCTCTTCGTTCAGCCGCTGATCCACACGCATCAGCAGGTTGACCATCTCCAGCGCGTATTGACGCGCAAACAGATCGAGACAAACCTGCGGCACACGCCCCTGCAAGTCTTTGCCCCAAACGAGTGTGTCGAGCGCTTTCACGTGATCGGCGACAGGCGCACGCGCCTGCGGCCGGTGCGCACGAAAACTCTCGACAAGCCGGCAGTAATCGGCGAGCGTTTCGTGCGAGGGAATCGACTTTAATAACTTCTGCGCTTCTTTCCACGCTGCAATGACGTCTGCCTGATTCGTGATGGCAGCTTTCGTCGTGCGACGGACACCGAGAAACTCTTCCATCGTGCGTTCGAGCTCTTCGAGCGCGCGTGCGTGATCTTCTTCAGTCGCGTGAACGCGAGCCGTCGCGAGCGCGAGATCTTCGAGGCCCAGACCCTGTCCGCGAGCTTCGCGATAGAGTTGGGCCAACGCTGCTGCGAGACGGCTGCGTCCAACACCCAATGTCAGTCGCGAGATCTCGACGTGGCCATTGCTGATAAACTCGGAAAGCACTTCCTCGACGATCAGCTCGAGCATCATCGCGGCGCGATGTTCGTCCAGCAGCAGGAACTGTGGATCGACACGCGCTTCAATCGGAAACTCGCGCAACATTCGAGCACAGAAACCGTGAATCGTCGTGATCACGGCGCCATCGAGGGTGCGCTTGTAGTTCAGCCAGCGACGGCGCTCTTCTTCGTTGGCGATGCGCAGCATCTGATTCAGCTCGCTGCGCAGGCGCTCGTGCATTTCATTAGCGGCGCGATTCGTGAAGGTGATGGCGACGATCTGATCGATAGAGAGACTGTGTTCGCGCAGAATGTGAACGTAGCGCTCGACCAGGACTGTGGTCTTCCCCGAGCCCGGCCCCGCCGTTACCGAGATGTGTTTGTCGATCTCGTAGGCGGCTGATGCTTGTTCTGGTAAGAGTACGCGCTGTTCAGTCATAAACATTAGCCGCAGATTTACGCAGATTACGCAGATCTGCGTTCATTTGCGTTCATCTGCGGCTTTCTTCTTTCGATCGATTCGATCGCGATCGTAGCGGCACACAGCCGAATAATCGCAGAACCGGCACGTCTTGTAGCGCTCGGATGGATCGACGATGAAGCGTCCGGCGCGCATGCCATCGAGGAACTCCCAGATTCGCTTCACGACCTGCTCGCGAATCTTTTGCCAGTCGTCGTCCGTGAAAACTGAATTCTTCGCGCGCAGGTGCAGGTAGTCCAACTGGCTTGCACGATACAGACCCTTATTTCGCCGGTCCTGTGCGCCGCGAATCACGTAGTAACCGCCGCCTGCGATTGGTTGGTCCGGAAGGATCAGTTTCTCCAGCGCTTCGAGATAGATCGGAAGCTGTAGACTTCTGCCTGACGTGATGTCGCTGCGACTGGAGCCAGTCGACAATTTGTAATCGTAGGCGATGAGAGTGTCGTCGCGTGCAACGTCAACGCGATCGATCTGTCCGCTGATCTTGATCGTCTCTTCACCGACGAATGTTTGCCGAGTGAGCTCGAGTGGGTCTTCTTTCGAATCCGGATCCTTCGCGGCAGATTTCATGCCGCCAAACGCGACTTCGAAATACGTCGGCAGCACCTGCTGATTCTCGGCCGCTTCCTGAACTTCCAACTCATACAACAACACCTGGTCCAGGAGGATCTTGCGAATCTCTCGATCGATCTTCCAGATCTGTCTGTTGAGTGGCGGCACAACGCGCTCGTGCTCGTCAAACACATCGTCGGCAATCGCAGCGAGCTCTTTTTGCAACTTCCTGCGATCGAGCTTGTGCAGTGGCTCGCGGCGATGTCGCTCAAAGAAGCGACGCAGAATGTCGTGCAGCAACTTGCCGGCGTCGATGGCTTGCAAGTCGAGCGCAGCTTCACCGCGCGGCTCCAGACGAAGCACTCGTTGCGCGTAAAAGCGATACGGACAGTTTCCGTAAACGCTGAGACCGCTCGCACTGTGAATGAAGTCAGATCCGAATCTCAGTTTCAGCAAGTGCAGGAGATCCGGATCCGTAATTTCACCATCGTAGGCGCCGAAGTATGGTCCTGCGCGTTCACGCTCGATCTCAATACGCCGGAGAGCAGCGTCACTGAGAAAGCCGTCGTTGCGCGCGAGCGTCAGCAAACGCGTGATGCGCGACTGCGGCAACAAGCTTCCTTTCGCACCACGATGAAGATGGCGTTCCTGCTGGCGCACCAAGCCGACTTTCATCTCGGTGGTTGTCGAAGCATCGTCGAGATTCTTGCCGTCGTAATCGCGACGCACGATCTCAGTTTCGACTCGGCGCGGTGCAATCGCGCGACGTAGTTCATCGATGTAGTAAGAAGCGACAGTCTCCGAATCGTCGCCCAGCAATAGCGGGCGCGTGAGATACAAACGCTCGGTGGCGCGACACGCGACCTGATAGAAGTAGTGCTCTTCTTTCAGCAGCGTGTTCGGCGAGATGTCTTCGAGCGTGAGGCCGTATTCGCGAAGCCGATCGCGCTCTTCGTGTGGATAGATCCAGTCGCGAGACGCGCTCAGAGGAAAGCCGCCTTCAATCAATCCTGCAATGAAGACTGCCCGAAAGCGCCGGCCGCGAACGTCAGTCGCTTCGAGCACGCGCAAGCCGTTCCGATCCGGCGCGCCGAAGATCTGCGACTGTGAAGTAAGCGAGCGCCGAACTTCCTGAAGGAATGTCGAGAGCCGCACGGTTGCAGGCGCGTTTGCTCCGAGCTCGATGCTCTTGATTGCTGCGACAAAGGCGCGACGCAATCCTTCCAGCGCGTTGAAGTTGAGCATCACTTGGGGGAGTTGTTTTTCGTCAGTCGCATGTTTTGCCGGCTCTGCAATCTGATCGCGAAAGCCGAAACGATCGAGTAGTCGCATCAACTCCGCCCGCAGCGCCGTTGGCTTGCCTTCGCGTGGAACAGCGTGCAACAGCTCGGCAAATCGTTGGACCACGAGCGAGGTCCAGGCGAGTGCTGCCGGATGCACATCACGCGAAGGACGTCGCTTCTTCTCAACTTTTTCTTCGAGCTTTGCTGTCTCAGCGTTTTCGACGTTGTCTGCGATGTCAGTGTCGCGGTCGTGTGCGCCCGGATCGATGTTCAAAAGCTCTTTTGTGGCCGTGGCGCCGGGCAGATCGGTGTAAAGCTTGTGCGCGCGAGCCAGCCACGCACTCACGCTCAAGTCACTGCCGACGTACGCAAACGCATTCTCCAGCGAATCAGCATCCCAGAAACCGATGCGATAACGCTGTTTCAAACCTGCGTCGTCGCCGACAAGGTGCAGGTGTTGCTCGTCAAAACGGGACGACAGCGCATGAATCTCAGCGTCGCTGAGTCGAAAGTATTCCGATTTGATCAAATCTGCGATTTCCGCAATCCGCGTCGCCTCCGGATCTTCAGACGACAACCCTTCGAGCAACGATAGAAGCTTCAGCGCCGCGCGGTTTGCGGGCACGTCGCCGGCGTCGATGCGCAACTCGAGATTGCACGGGAGCGATTCTTCGAGCATTACGCGCGAGATCGTGGGCCCGTAAGTCGCGCGTTGCCGAACGACGAGCGCGACGTCTGCGAAGTCGTAATTCTCCGTGAGAACCAAACGCTTTACTTCGCGGGCGATGGTTCGGATTTCCGTGTCGCGGTCGCCGCATTCGAGATAACGAATCTCGCGCACGAGATCATCAGAACCGAGCGCGGTAGCGCCGGGTCGCTCTCGATCTGGAGCGCTTTGATTGGACGGTTGACCCGGCGCTACCGCGCTCGGTTCTGTTACAGTCAGCGGATTGAAAAGATTCTCGCGCAGCTCCGCTAAAACGCCGCTCGTGGCGTAGTAATCGTGCGAGTGAATCGTGTCAAACTTCGCGATGCTTTGGAGTTGCCCGATCGTCTCTTCAAACGGCGCAAAGATTTCCGGGTTGCTGTCGTCGTGATTGAGATTGACGATCGTCTGCGGCAGCAGCGGGATCAACTGGCGCAGGATCTCGCCTTGCACGGGAGTGAAGTCGAAGAATCCGTCGATGACCAGCAGTTGCACATTTGACAGCCACGGCAGCCGCACAAACCGCTCGTCGATCATGCCGCGCAACATCCAGAGCGCGCGTAACTGCTCTGCATCTTCATCCGTGAACAGATTTTGATCGAGCAGATCGGTGTAGTTTGAGTAGATGAGTGAGATCTCTTTGTCGAAATCGAGCTGCGTGATGCCGCGCGGTGTGCCATTTCCTTTTTCGATGTCACGCGCGCGCGTGGCGAGGATGTCGGCGAGTTCGGCTGGAGTTCTGGCGGCGCGCTGAATCTCACCGAGCAGCGTGGAGATACTGTTCACGCATCCTTCGCGCGTCGCGAGCGGCGCGAATGCTTTGAGTTGGTTTGTCGCGAGCAGTTGCAGCAGCAGTTGCGAGATCAAGCTGCGCTTCAGTGGCAGCTCGTCACGGTCGATTGGAATGCGCGGCGGCAGTGCATGGCCGTTCTCGTCGATGGCTGAATAGAGGACGCGACGGACAAGTCCACGAAACAGATAAACCGGAAGCTCGCCCCAGACGCCGCGATTGCGATTGCCGTCGAGAAGGTCTTGTGTGACTTGTTCGAGGAGCGGAAATGAGGCCGCGAGATAAATGAAAGCGTCGTTTTGGTTGTTGGCTACGAATTTAGCGCAGCGCTCGATGAGTAGCGCTCGATTTTCGTTGAGTAGCGGGCCTAACCAGATCTCGTTCACAAAATCTTTTAGCCACAGATTACACGGATAACACAGATTTTATTGCTGATCTGTGTAATCCGTGTAAATCCGTGGCTCTTTTCTACCTTTGTCCTTTGGCCGTTCGGGCTTTAAGGAGCGGCATATCCTCTTCGGGGAACAGTCCGCCGTTATCATGGCTCAGTGGTCGGGCTGCCTTGTCGACGGGCTCGAGTGTTTCAATCTCTTCACCGGCAATCGCGCCGCGCTCTTTAAAACGTCTCGCCGTCACCAGCACGCGCGTCTCGAGTGACCGCACACCTTTATTGTAAGCATCGAGCGCGCGGTCGAGATTTGTGCCGATGTCGTCGAAGTGATTTGTAAACACGCGCAGGCGATCGTAGAGCGTCTTCGCCAGATTGCTCACTTCCTGCGCATTGTCCGCCATCTGCTCCTGCCGCCAACCGTACGACACAGCCTTCAACAACGCAATCAGCGTCGTCGGCGTTGCGATGATCACTCCCTGACTGACGCCGTCTTCGATCAGCTTTGGATCGTTTTCGAGTGCAGCACTGTAAAACGTTTCGCCCGGCAGAAACAACAGCACAAACTCCGGTGTTGGTTGCACTGTCTCCCAGTACGACTTGCGGCTGAGCGAGGTGATGTGAGTTCTAACAAGTCGCGCGTGATCCTTCAACTTCGCGGCGCGAATTTCGTCGTCAGTGGTCGAAATTGATTCGTAAAAAGCGTCGAACGGAACTTTCGAATCGACCACGATCGTGCGATTACCCGGCAGGCGCACGATCATATCGGGACGAATACGACCATCTTCAGTCGCGACTGTTTCCTGTTCGACGAAGTCGCAATACTGAAGCATCCCGGCAAGCTCGACAACGCGGCGCAACTGAATCTCGCCCCAGCGGCCACGCACGTGAGGAACGCGCAACGCTTTCACGAGATTTCCAGTCTCCGACTGAAGCTGCGAGTGCGACTGTGCCAGCATCTTCACCTGCTCGCGTAATTCTGAATACGCACCAACGCGATTCTTTTCCAGCTCGCCGATTTTCCCATCAACTTTTTCGAGCGATTCCTTGAGCGGCCTGATCAAATCGCCGATCGCGTTCTGGCGACGCTCGAGATCCCCTTTCGCCGTTTGCTGAAATGCTTCGAGGTTCTGCTTCGCGAGATCGAGGAACGACTGGTTGTTGCTTCGCAAAGCGTCGGCTGAAAGAGCTTTGAATGAATCGGCGAGCTTCGTCTCCGCGTTGTTTAGAAGCGCGAGTTTTTCCTGATTCGCTTTTCGTTCTTCTTCGAGCCGCGTTTGTAGAACGGCGCGCTCAGTTTCACCGTACGCGCGACCGCGCTCAAATTCGTATTTCAGTTTCGTCCGCGTAATGAACCACAGGGAAACGGCGCCGATGGTGAGGCCCAACGCCAACATCGACACGGGGAAGACTATTTCCATGGCCCGGCATTCTATCACTCATGAGCCGCAAAAAGGCACAAAAAGCACAAGATATGTGATTTAAATCGGAGACGCTCACTAAATCTAGGCTCCGCTGGATTTCTTCTTTTGGGCTCTTGTGCCTTTTTGCGGCTATCTTCCGAAGGTGGCGACCATGCGCTCGTAGACTTTGCGCGTCACTCGAACGTCGTTGAGGTTGTACTCGCGAATAAGATCGAGCTTGCCGGCCTGGTAAAGATCAAAGACCTTGCTGCCTTCAACGTCGGCCGTCTTGCTGGATTCGATCCCGAGCGCCCAAGCGATGTCGTCAAGACTCACGTGACGCTTCGCGCCGAGCCACCAGCGATGCATCGTGTCGAAGACGCCGCGCACGTTGTACTCGCCGAGATTCACGAACGGCCGCGCCTTCAGCGAGTGAGCGAGGCAGCGCTGGAAGATGAAGGGAAGGTCGAAGCTGATGATGTTGTGCCCGACGAGCTCGTCGCAGTCCGGATCGTAATCCTTCATCAACGTCAAGAAATCCTGAAGCGCCTGCTTTTCGTCCTGTTCGTAGCTGTATTTATCAATTCCAAACACGTGCTCGCTCGGTTCCGGTCCAAGACCGGGAAACTCCAAACCCGGTATCGGGCCGACGTGAAGAGCAATCGAGAGCACGCGGCCGGAAGTCGCGCTCAGCGACCCGAGCGCGTAACAACGTTCTTCCTCGGCGGCGATATCTTCGAGATAGCGTTGTTGCTGTTCGTAGCGCATGTGGCCGAGTCGCATCGACCGTTCCAGCTGCGGTCCAATTCGCTCACGGAAGTCGGGCAGCGTGAGTGTTTCGATGTCGAAGGTGTAGGCGCGTGGGAGTTGCGGCTCGGATTGTTGATACTCCCGATATTGTTCGATCGTGATCGGGCGGTACTCACTGACGACGAACTGCGAGCGATCCTGGAAGGTTTCGAGTTTACCCGTGATGCCCCACAAGCCGGGACTGAGTTCTTTTTGCGTATCCAGGATCTCGCCCCAGATCTTTAGACTGATGGTGCCGCTGGCGTTGCGCGCGGAGGCGTCGCAGAAGAGACGGCCTTGCTGAGTACGGCGCTCGCGCACGGAAGTGACGAGGACCATGAGCCAGAGATCCTCGCCGTAGGGAATTTCCGAGATAGGGATGTTACCGCGCAAGCTTTTTAACCTCAGCGCTCATCCGGCCCGTGAGCATCAACGCAATCATCTTGTAATCGCCCATGAACGACCAGAGCGGATATTTGAATGTAGCAGGGCTGTTTTTCTCGACCAGGAAGTGTGCGAGCCAGGCGCAGCCATAGCCGGGGAGCAGGCCGAGAAAAAAGAGCCACCATCGGCCACTCGCGATTAAGTAAACGATCAGCGCAATACCCGCGGTGGTTCCGACCAGGTGAAACCAACGCGTCGCGGGCCGGCTGTGCTCCGACACGTAGAACGGCCAGAACTCAGAAAATGATTTGTAATGCTGATCCGCGTTCATCTGCGTTCATCTGCGGCCAAATTTTCCTCTACATGCTCGACGCGGCTCATTCCAATCAGCGCCGTCGTGATTCCCGGCGAAGAGCGTACAAACTGAATCGCATCTCTCGGATCAATCCGTCCTTGCAATAGCGACGCACTCGCAACCACTGTTATACCCAGCCTTTTCGCAGCCTCGACAACCGTCACCGCTTCACCATCCAGTGTTTCATTCGCGAGCGTTGTCGCCTCGGTCATAGCGAGGTTAAAAGGAAGTTGAATGAAACGAAACCCGTGGTCTTCTCCGCCAACTTCACGCGCGACCTCGATCATCTGCACCAGCGAATGATGATGACCTGAATTCGGCGGAACACGAAAGCCGTTCCACGTCGCCACACCGTAGTGCCTCAGCTTGCCCTGGGCGCGATTTTGTTCGAGACGTTCAAACGCCAGCCTCAGCCGCTCGAAAAACTCGGTCCTCGAAACGTATGGCAACTGCGACTCCGGATTGTGAATGTAATAAACATCAACATACTCCAATCCCATGTTGCGCAACGACTGCTCGAGTTGATTCTGCAAGTACGCAGGTGTCATGCAATGACTCCCGCCAACAATATCGTCGAACGAAGCGATACCGGGTTTGACGAAAGTCTCGTTCACGTACTCGCGCAGATTCCGCGGCGGCGCTCCGTCGAACGGGAGATAACCACCTTTGGTGCAGATGACCAGATCTCCGCGTGCGACGGCGTGCTGGTTTGTGAGTATCTGCAAGGCTCTGCCGATCGAGCGTTCGCTTCTTTGAAAACGATAGTTCGCGGCGGTGTCGATCACGTTGACACCAAGCTGCACCGCGCGCACGACAGCCTTCGTGTAGTTTGCGTCGGTAGCTTCATCTGCATTGCCGAGATATGTGCCGATGCCGATCGTTGAAAGCATAAGCTGAATGTTAACAGCTTTAGTTCAGAGTTCAAGCTTTAGCTTGTCTGTCGGAGCAACCTAAAGGTTGAACTCTGAACTAAGCTCAAAGCCGGGTGAAAGGTTGAAGTCCAAACAAGATGTGTTAGTTTGTGATCGCAATGTCACTACGAACAAAATCGTCTCTGGATATCACCGAGGAAGCACTTCGGGAGATCTCATCCGAGGCTACAAAACTGGTCAGCGAGTACCTGACGACAATCGGAGAGCGTCCGGTTCGTGCTGAAAACTATGCCGGCAAAACGATCGAATCCATTAACGCTGAGTTGTCCGCAGAAGGCATTCCACTCGAGCAACTCCTCGACGAATGTCGAACGATCATCGATCTCAGTCGTCACAACGGACATCCGCGATTCTTTGGTTACGTTGCTTCACCCTCGACACCCGTTGGCGCGTACGCCGACCTGATTGCTTCCGCACTCAATGCAAACATCACGTGCTGGAGATCCGGCCCCGCAGGCACCGAGATTGAACGAATGGTCGTGCGCTGGCTCGGAGCGTTGATTAATTACGACCGCGACGCCAACGGTCTGCTGACCAGCGGCGGCTCGATGGCAAACATGATCGCGCTGCTGATCGCAAATCGACGCAAGTCAGGTAGCAACACTGCGCGCCAGGGTCTTTGGAATTCCGGTCCACCGATGACGCTTTACGCTTCCGCGGAAGTTCACATGTCGATCGCGAAAGCCGCAGACATTCTCGGCTTAGGACGCGATCAAGTGCGCGTAATCGCGTGTGATGAGCGACAGCGCATGCGCGTCGATCTGTTGCGCGAAAGTATCGAGATAGATCGACGTGAAGGCTTCAGACCTTTCTGCGTGGTCGGCAGCGCAGGGTCGGTTAACACGGGCGTTGTCGATTCGCTCGCGGACATCGCGAATGTCGCGCGTGAATTCGATCTCTGGTTTCACGTCGATGGCGCTTACGGAGCGCCTGGCATTTTGGACGAGCGCAAGAAACATCTCTTCGCTGGCCTGGAGCGTGCGGATTCAGTTTCTCTCGATCCACACAAGTGGCTTTATGTGCCGGTTGATGCGGGTTGTCTGTTGTTCCGCGATGCTACCGCCGCGAAGGCCGCGTTCAGCACGGAAGAGGCGGATTACATCAAAACTCACGGATACTCCGACGAAGAGGCTTTTGCGTTCTGGGATTACGGCGTGGAACTCTCGCGTCGTTTTCGCGCGCTGAAGGTGTGGTTGACGTTGCAATACTACGGCAGCCGTCGCATCGCTCAAGCGATAAGCGAGGACATTGCGCTGGCCGAGTATCTCGGCGAAGTAGTTTCAAACGCAGAAGACTTCGAGTTGCTGGCGCCAGTGGAGTTGAGCATCTGTTGTTTTCGTTACGTTTCGGATTGCGGTATGAGTGATGCTGAATTGGATCGGCTGAACGAGCGCATCATGGAGCGCGTGCAGAAGGGTGGGCGAGCTTATCTGTCGAACGCGACTGTGAATGGGCACTTTGCATTGCGCGCGTGTATCACAAACTTCCGCACCACGAAGGCCGACATTGATGAGACTATTGCAGCCGTGCGCGATGAAGCACAGAATTTAGCCGCAGATTAACGCAGATAAACGCAGATCTGCGTAAATCTGCGTTAATCTGCGGCTAAAAACAAGATGACCACTTCGCAAGCCAAAACCTACCATCACGAGCTGCGTGTCGCCTGTGAGCTCGCACGCACAGCGGGCGCAGCCATTCTCGAGCACTACGAAGGTCCACTCCACATCAAACAGAAGAACTACGAAGACGACATCGAGCCGGTCACTCAGGCCGACATGATCGCGAACGATCTGATCGTTACTGCCTTGAAGCGCGAGTTTCCTGACGACGGAATACTGGCTGAGGAGTCGGTCGATACGAGACGCCGTCTCGACAAGTCGCGCGTATGGATGGTTGATCCGCTTGACGGCACCAACGGTTTCATCGATGGCAATGGTGATTTCGCGGTTCAGATCGGCCTGTCCGAACACGGCCGGTGCGTGGTCGGTGTCGTTTATCAGCCGCTCACCGGTGTGCTTTATCGAGCAGTGCGTGATGAAGGAACATGGATCGAGCGTCCGCAGTTTTCGACAGAGAAAGCTATGGTTTCAGACACGCGAACGCTCTCAAGTATGCGTCTGGCAGCGAGCCGTTCGCACAGAAGTCCGCGCATGAGCAAGGTCATAGAGCGGCTTGGTTTTCAGGAAGAAGTGCAACGCGGCTCAGTTGGCATAAAGGTCGGTTTGCTGGTCGAAGGGCAATGCGACGTCTACATTCACTTATCGCCACGCACAAAACAGTGGGACACCTGCGCGCCGGAAGTCGTTCTGACAGAAGCGGGCGGGCGTGTAAGCGACCTTTTCGGTTATCCTCTAAACTACAACGTTCCTGATGTTCAAAACCGTAATGGGCTGGTCGCCAGCAATGGCGTGTCTCACGATCAAATTATTGAAACTCTCGCGCCGCTGCTGAACGAATTCGGTAGAAAACGCGTCTGAGCCGCGGACGCGGATAGACAACGATGCGCCGCAAACCGTTTCTGGCCTACTTCATTCTCTGCGCCATACCTCTGCTCGTGTTTGCCGGTCTTAATTATTGGAACGGCATCAGGTCTGTCGACTCAACGATGCGCGCAATCGTGCAGGAGGATCTCAATGCCTTCAACAGCTCAGTCGATGAGCTCCTCAATGAGAACGAGCGAGCGTTACTTCAAATCGGCATGTCGCGAGGCGCCCAAAGTTTGTTTCTGCGGAAAGATAATCAGACTGGCCCACTTTCAGTTGAGACTGAGACTCCGCAATCAATCTTGAACTCGTTGCCGTTACTGAGTCCGTCTTTTCAAAGCGTCACACTCTTTAACAGTGAAGGCTATCCCAGATGGACCCGCACTGCCGATTTCGGTTGGGCCCTTTGTTTTAAGGGATGTCCCGCCGTCGTGCCTGACCGACAGGTTTGGACGCTTCGCGGCAACGTTGCAGTTGAGAAACTAAACGACTCCGCCACAGCAGTTGAATACTCCGTTCCGATTCAGGATGAAAAGGGCGCCAGCAGCATTGGCGCAGTCGTAGGCGTACTGGATCT
>DASUYO010000265.1:0-10171 GCA_036377375.1 Pyrinomonadaceae bacterium | reverse complement strand
CGACTCTTTTCGTACTCCTCCATTATCGACGCGATCAGGATGTTGTGTGGATACTCTTTCTTGACCTGTCGAAACTCGTCAAGCCAGACGTCGATCGGTCGATCGGAGATCAGCTCGATGTTCTCGAAACCGATCACTTCGCCTGTAGATCTCGATCGAAGTTTCCCGTAACGCGGAACAACGTTCACGACCTTCGCCGATTCGAGGCTGACGGTCTTCGCGACCGCGCCGCCCCAACCCGCGTCGAACGACTTCGCAAGCACGCGCGCGTTTGTTCCCGGCGGCCCCGAACCGAGGACGAACGGATTGGGAAACTTCATGCCGTTGACGGTAATCGATAGGTCCATGAATAAACTCATTAGTCAGCAACGTGTGAGCCGTACGTGTCGGGACGGCGATCGCGGAAGAATTGCCACGTGTTGCGCACTTCGCGAATCTTGTCGAGATCGAGATCCGCTACGACGAGTGCGTCTCTATCGCGCGGTGCCTCTGCGACAAACTGCCCACGCGGATCGCAAAAGTAACTCTGGCCATAGAACTCGCCGATGTCCCACGGCTGCTCATGTCCGATGCGATTAATCGCGCCGATGAAGTAGCCGTTCGCGACTGCGTGTGCGGGTTGCTCGAGTCGCCATAGATACTCGGAAAGCCCCGCGACTGTCGCCGACGGGTTGAAAACGATCTCAGCGCCATTCAAACCCAGCGCTCGCGCGCCTTCAGGAAAGTGACGGTCGTAGCAGATATAAACGCCCACGCGTGCAAAAGCAGTGTCGAAACACGGATAACCGAGATTGCCCGGTCGAAAATAGAACTTCTCCCAAAAGCCGGGATTCACATGTGGAATGTGATTCTTACGATACTTGCCCAGGTACTTACCATCGGCATCGATGACCGCGGCGGTGTTGTAGTAGATGCCGGTGAGCTCTTCTTCATAGATCGGAACAATGATAACCATGCCATGTGCTTTGGCGACTTCCTGCATCAACCTTACGGTTGGACCATCAGGGATCCGCTCGACCGCTTCATACCAACGCGTCTGTTGTTCGGCACAGAAATAAGGTGTGGTGAAGATCTCCTGCATGCAGAGGATCTGCACGCCCTGCTTCGATGCGTCCTCGATGAACTTCAGATGTTTCTCAATGTTGAGCCGCTTGATCTCCTCGATCGGCAGATCGGTGGAGCCTGCGTTCGAACATTGTAGTAGTGCGCATTTAACCGTGCGTGGCATGAGTTATTCCTCGTGACTTCAAGATTTGAAAAGTTTATAGCATTCGCCTCATTTGTATCTAGGGGTTAATCTCATCAGCAGCAAATGCGTAATCGCGGCCGCGCCGAAGCCGACGAACCAGGCGTAGTCATACAGCGGCCTCAATCTCGGAACGATCAGACCGATCCACGCCAGCGCACAGCCAATAAAAGTGGCGACGATGGCGCGCCAGTTCCAACCTCCATTGTAGGTGTAAGCGCCCTCTCTCCGGTAGAGATCGCCAAGCTCCAGCCGCTTTTTTCGCACCATCCAGTAGTCGGCAATCAGCACGCCGGCAATCGAACCCAACCCGCCGGAGTATCCAACGAGCCACGCGAAAATGTAACCCGAAGGATCCGCCAGCAGACGCCACGGCTGCACTAGAATGCCGATGATCCCGGTGATGAGTCCGCCGGTTCTAAACGAGATCCACTTCGGAAATGCGTTGGCAAAATCGTTCGCAGGCGAAACAACGTTGGCAGCGATGTTCACAGCAAGCGTCGCCACTACAACAGTAAACATCGAGACGGCGATCACGGCCACGCTTTGAAACTGCCCCACGAGTTTCATCGGATCCCAGAGCTCGTCTGGTTTCATGTGTGGGTAGATGACGACAGCCGCAGACGTAATCATCACGCCCATCGCTGCAAACACCGTCATCGTACTGGGCAGTGCGACGACCTGGCCCACAACCTGGTCGCGCTGGCTCTTCCCGAAGCGCGTAAAGTCAGGCATGTTCAGCGACAGCGTGGCCCAAAATCCAATCATGCCCGTGAGCGATGGAATGAAGATGGGCCAAAACTCTGCGAGGGTGTGAAACTTTCCCTGCTGGTTGAGCAGGTAACCGATTCCGTTCGCTCTCCATATCGCCCACGCAAGCAGCAACGCCGTCATGATGAGAACGAAAGGCGCGGCCCAGTTTTCAACTTTCCTCAGCAGGTCCATGCCGCGGTAGATAATGTAGATGTTAAAGCTCCAGAACAGCAGGAACGACAACCACTCAGTCGGTGTATGTCCACCAACTGGCCCACCCAGCAACGTCTGCCATCCAGGTATGATTGCCCTGAACAAAGTGTTCAGTGCTTCGCCGCCGATCCATGCCTGAATACCAAACCATCCACAGGCGACGAACGCGCGCATCAGTGCGGGAACGTTTGACCCGAGCGTGCCGTAAGCAGCGCGCGCAAACACGGGGAAGGGAATGCCATACTTCGTGCCTGGATGTGAGTTCAGCAGGATTGGAATCAGCACGATCGTGTTGCCGAGAAGGATGGTAAGCAATGCCTGCCACCAGTTCATACCCGCACTAATCAGACCTGACGACAACATGTAGGTCGGAATACAGTGCGCCATGCTGATCCAAAGCGCCGCATAGTTGTAGGTGGTCCAATTGCGCCTCGCAACCGGCACCGGCGCGAGGTCTTCGTTATAAAGAGGGCTTTGGCTGATTTCGTCGAGCGCCTCGCGTCGAAGCTCGACACGTCCATCGTCGTGTTGGATTGTTTCTGCTTTCATCCGCGTTTATCTGCGGCTCATTGAGTCGTCCATAAATTTCGTGACGTCTGAATGTAGCTTCGTGAGCGACTTCTCGTCGATGTACATCCGTGGTTAAATATTCACGCATGTACCGCGCTTCAAAAACTGCCCATCACCCGCTTTGCCCTTGAACTCGCCTTTATCGATCACCACCTTGCCACGCGAAAGCACCGTCTCGACGACGCCTTTGATCTTCCTGCCTTCGTACGCATTGTAATCGACATTCATGTGATGTGTTTTCACGCTTAGCGTCTGTTCCTTTTCCGGATCGAAGATCACGATGTCAGCATCGGAGCCCACTGCAATCGTGCCTTTCTTCGGAAACAGACCGAACATCTTGGCCGCTGCTGTCGAAGTGAGCTCGACAAATCGATTCAGGCTGATGCGATTTTCAACTACGCCGCCGTTATAGATCAGCGGCACGCGGTTCTCGACGCCCGGCGCGCCATTCGGAATTTTAGTGAAATCGTCGCGGCCCAGCTCCTTCTGTTCTTTCATACAGAACGGGCAGTGATCAGTTGAGATAACCTGAAGATCGTCCATCTTCAAACCTTTCCACAGCTCGTCCTGATTCGATTTTTCACGCAGCGGTGGCGTCATCACATACTTCGCGCCGTCAAATCCCGGTTCGTCGTAGTTGTCGATTGAGAGAAAGAGATATTGCGGGCACGTTTCGGCGAAAGCAGGAATGCCGCGATCACGTGCCTGCCGAACCTGGTTGAGCGCGTCTGCACAAGACAGGTGAACGATATACACAGGTGACTCCGCCATCTCAGCAATCGCGATCGCGCGGTGCACGCCTTCGGCTTCGGCGATCGTGGGCCGCGTGAGTGCGTGATACTTCGGCGCGGTTCGGCCTTCTCCCAGCGCGCGTTTGATTATCTCGTTGATGACGATTCCGTTTTCCGCGTGCATGCAGATCAATCCGCCACGCTCCCCTGCTGCTGACATCGCGCGAAAGATAGTCGCGTCGTCGACGAGGAAAACACCGGGATAGGCCATGAACATTTTGAAGCTCGTCACGCCCTCGTCCATGGCGGTGTAAAGCTCTTCGATCTGCTTGTCTTCGAGCTCAGTCGTGATGAGATGAAAACCGTAATCGATTGCGGTTTTGCCTTCTGCCTTCTTGTGCCAGTTGTCGATCCCTTCGATGAGCGACTGCCCTTTGTACTGCACTGCGAAGTCGATGATGCTGGTCGTGCCACCGTGCGCGGCAGCGATCGTGCCGGTGCGGAAGTCATCGGAAGATTCGGTGCCACCGAAGGGCAACTCCATGTGCGTGTGCGGATCGATACCGCCTGGTATGACGAGTTTGCCGTTGGCGTCGATGACGTGGTCCGTCTCCATCTGGAGATTGGCGCCGATCACAGAAACCCGCTCATTCTCGATCAAAACATCAGCTTTATAATCATCAACCGCAGTCACAACGCGGCCATTCTTGATAAGAGTTTTCATCGTTTTATCCACAGATTACACAGATTTTAATTTCTGTCCTTGAGGCATGGCATGGTGGAGGCGGCGTCGGACGCGCGACGGGCGTCCTCGTTTGCTTTTGGACCTGGCGAGATTTTCAGGTTGAGCCTCCGCTAATAGAGATTTCCCTCGCGCTTGCGACCGGTGTAGTCGACGTAGACCACTTTGAGCTCCGTGTAGAAATCGAGCGCGGTCGAACCCTGTTCGCGATCGCCGATGCCGGTGCCTTTCGTGCCCCCAAATGGAATGTGTGCTTCGCCGCCCGTTGTCGGCGAGTTGATGTGAGTCATGCCCGTTTCGATCTCGTCGACAAAGCGGAAGATGCGAGAAGCGTCATTGCTGAAGATTGACGACGACAATCCATACTCGCAATCATTCGCAACTTCCATCGCCTGTTCGAAATCCTTCACGCGCAGCACTGACAACACTGGTCCAAAGATCTCCTCGCGCGCAATTCGCATGTCGGGAGTTACGCGATCAAAGACAGTCGGATGCACGAAATAACCCTTGTCGAGACCATTGCCCGTCGCGCGCGATCCACCGCAAACGAGTGTGGCACCGTCCTCGCGACCGATGTCAATGTATTTGAGAACAGTCTTGAACTGGTTTTCATCAACGCTTGGTCCCATCTCAGTTGCCGGATCCGCTCCCGCCCCGAGACGCATCGACTCAGCGCGCTTCGCAACCCGCTCGACGAACTCATCCGCTATCTGGTCCACTACCACCGCGCGACTCGTCGCTGTACATCGTTGGCCGGAAGATCCGAACGCGCCTTGCGCCGTCGATTCGACGGCGAGGTCCATGTCTGCGTCTTCCATGATTACGACAGGATTCTTCCCACCCATTTCACATTGGACTTTCGCGCCGCGCCGTGAGGCCTGTTCGTAAAGTCGAATACCGACGCCGTTTGATCCGGTGAAGGAGATGGCCTTCACGGCAGGATGATTAATTATTTCGTCACCTGCCTCCGACCCCGAGCCAAGCACGAGATTCAATACGCCGGGCGGAATTCCGGCAGCTTCGAAGATCTCCGTGATCCGAACCGCCGTCGCAGGAGTGATTGATGCCGGTTTGAACACGACTGTGTTGCCCGCGACGAGCGCCGGTGCGATCTTCCAGACGGGAATCGCGACCGGAAAGTTCCAGGGCGTAACACAGGCAACAACCCCGAGCGGTTGCTTGATCGTGTACGCAAAGTTCAGCGGCAACTCCGAAGGAATCGTTTCGCCGGTCATTCGCCGCGACTCGCCGGCACAGAACTCGGCAACGTTGATCGAGCGTTGCAACTCACCGCGCGATTCGGCGATGGTTTTGCCTTCTTCGTGCGTCAGTAGTTGAGCCAGCTCTTCTTTGTTCTCTTCGAGTAAGCGGGCAGCCTTTGCGACGATCTTTCCGCGTGCGGGAGCGGGAGTCGCGCGCCAACCGCGATAGGCGGCAGCGGCGGCTTCAACCGCCGCTGCCGCTTCCTCACGCGTCGCCTGGCGAATCGTCCCGAGGATGTCGTCAGTATTCGCCGGGTTGATGTTTTGAGCAGTGCGGGTCGAGGCGGATTCGCTCCATTTGCCGCCGATAAAATTGCGATAAGTATTCATACGAGTGCTGCGAAATATATCATGTATCATCTATGGCTTAGTAAACGATATGACTTCCGAACCGCGAAGTATTCCTGAACTATTAAAACAACGCGTTAGTGCAGCGCCTGACAAGGCTTTTTTATTTTCCGAAGCTGACAAACGCCGGTTCACCTACAAAGAATTTGGAGCGGCCGTCATGCGCACCGCGCGAGTGCTCGCGTCAAAAGGCGTGCGAAAAGGCGATGTTGTTAGCCTGCTGCTACCAAACAGTGTTGAGTATGTCATCGCGTATTTTGCCTGCTGGCAGATTGGCGCGTTGGCAGGACCGATCAACTCGTTGCTGAAGTCGCAGGAAATTGCATACGTGATCTCAAACTCGGAAGCCAGGGCGCTGCTCGTAAATTCCGAGTTCGTGCCGGTAATTGAAACGATTCGAGACGAGCTTCCATCTCTGCAGGCGATCATTCGCTTCGACAATGAAGCCGAAGCAACACGCACGGAAGCGGCTGGTACAGAACCGACTGCGGAAATAGACTCAGAGCACGAAGCAATCATCATCTACACTTCAGGCACAACCGGCAAACCAAAAGGCTGCCTGCTCACGCACGGCAACGTCATTGCGAACGCACGCCAGATCAGCAGTTGGCTCGGCTTCACGGAATGCGATCGACTGCTCACTATAATGCCGCTGTTTCACATGAACGCAGTTTCCGTGACGACGATGTCTGCGCTCTATGCCGGTGGCTCAACGGTTGTGAGTCCAAAGTTTTCCGCATCGCGTTTCTGGCAGATCATTTCCGATTACCAGATCACTTCATTCGGCTCTGTCGCAACGATGCTCTCGATGTTGTTGAGCACATACCCTGACGGAGTTCCGACGGGATTGAAGACGGACCAGTTGCGCTTCGCAATGTGTGGCTCAGCGCCTGTACCTGCTGAGGTGTTGCGACGTTTTGAAGAGACGTTCAATTGTCTCGTGGTCGAAGGCTATGGCCTTTCAGAATCCACTTGCCGCTCTACCTTCAATCCTCCCGATCAGCGTCGCCGTCCCGGCTCGTGCGGAGTGCCAATCGGCAACGAGATGCGAGTTGTGGATGAAGAAGATCGCGAAGTGCCGGATGGAGAATTAGGCGAGATCGTCCTGCGCGGAGAAAACATTTTGAAAGGTTATTACAAAAACGATACCGCGAATGCGACAGCGTTTCGCAAGGGGTGGTTTCACACGGGCGACATCGGTTATCGCGATGCGGACGGCTTTTATTACATCGTTGACCGCAAGTCAGACATGATCATTCGTGGCGGTGAAAACATTTACCCGCGCGAGATCGATGAAGTGCTATACCAGCATCCCGACATTGCAGCGGCTGCGGCGGTCGGTGTTCCGGATGCGCTTTACGGGGAAGAGGTCGCAGCAGTGGTCGTGTTAAAGCCTGGCGCGCACACAACTGAGCAGGAAGTTATCGACTATTGCAAATCGCGACTGGCAGATTTCAAGTGCCCGAAGACGGTGCACTTTGTTGAGGATATTCCGAAAGGTCCGACAGGGAAGTTGTTGAAACGCGAATTGGCGAAGATGTTCGATCGATGAGCCACGCTCCGAGCAGCCACAAACCGCAGATTCCGATCATGATCGGCGAAAACCATTTACCGTAGAGTCCATCAGGTGAAAACTTCTCGGTAGCGGCATGCAGGAAGTCGCTGTTCGGCAGCAGCCCTGCCTCCGCAAACTCGTGGAAACTATAGATGCTCACCTGGACCATGAAGAGCAGTAGAAAAATTCCGGTGACCTGGAAGAAACGTCTCACGTTGATCAGGTGACCAAATCGTGCCCAACCGAAAGCAAACGCGATTGCCGCACACAAACCAAGCAGCGCTCCACTGATCAGGTTTGGGTTCCTGATCTGCATCAACATCAAAGCAGTTTCCATTCCTTCGCGCGTGATCATCAGGAAGGTAAAAAGAAACACACCCAACACCGCCGCCGTGCGTGAGCTCTTCGAAGAAACAGCACTGAGCCTTTCGCGCATGCGTTGCTGAATCTTCGGACCAGTGCGCCACATGTGAATAACAAGCGTCCCCACCATCACGACTGCGATGGCACCGAGTACTGCTTCTCTTAGTGCTTCATTCGCAAAGAACTGGCTGATGTAACCGCCGATGAAAGCCCCGAAGATATTCTGGACAACGGCGTCGTCAACACCCGCGTTGAGCAGGTAAGCGAGACCGGCACTTGCGGCCAGGGCGAAGGCGATGGCCACGTAGACGGATGAGGTCAGCCACTTTTGATCTGATTTGCGGAGGTAAGCGAGAATAACGGCCACGAGCAAAAACGACTCAAAGCCTTCGCGCATGACAATGATGAAGGAGTTCAGCATGGCGTCGGCAGTATAGCCTAGTTGAAAATAGATTTCAATTTCAGCCGCAAGGACGCGCAAAGATGCTGCCGCTTTCATCTTTTATCTGACTTTTGTGCCTTTTTGTGGCTGATCTTGTGACTATTGAGGCGTTGTAGGGAGGATGGCGAGGTCGGCGCGCAGGGGGCCGAGCTCGGTCATGCATGTGAGGCGCAGTGGCAGGCGTTGGTGGTCGTCGCTGATCCATGCGCGCAACTGAAACTTATCGGGTACCGGATCGTCGGTCGTGATCTTTAAAGGAATGGCGGTGATGTTTCGCCCTCCCAACTGAATCGTCTCGCGCGGGAGCGAGTCGACGAACAATGTCTTCGGCTGATTCTCCACCAATATTGAGACCACATTTCTTTTGTTGGGGCTGAGAGTGAGAGTGCGAACGACATAAAAGAACGACAGGTAATCGTGAGTGCCCACAGGTGCGTCTATCTTGAATCCTTTGTCGCTGACCACAGCTCCTGTTTCCTGGGCATACGTGAGAGTTTGATTCAACCGCCGCTGGCCTTCGGCCATGTTCATCACAGTGCGATACGGTAAAAGCGTCTTCGCATCGACATACGAATCGATCTGATCCCTTGCGAAGAAAATCTTTGCGGCCGCGCTCGTCGTCTGTGCAGTTACTGTTAGATACATACCGTCGTGATCAAAATAACGCGAGCGTCCACGGACTTGAAAACTCGCAATACCAAGCGCCGCCGGATTCCCACCAATGAAGACTTGATAATTGAGCGCCTCACCAACCTTGAAGGGAATATTCTCACTCAACGCCGCAGGCGGCGGCACAGGTGACGGACTCGGTGACGGAAGCGGTGCAGCTATGATCGCCGGAGTCGGAGTTGGCGTTGCGCCCGGTGGTTGAACGAGCTCGGAACCGGCGAGCTCGGCTCTCAATTCGCCTGAACGCACGCGACCCGTCAGAAGCACCGGCACATGCCGTTCATCGTCACTGAAATAGACTTTCACATCCTTGATCGGTGCTCCGGCAACTTTGATTTGAGTCACGATAGTTGGGAACGAACCGACGTTTGTCCTAATCACTTCTCTTCCAACCACTTTCAAATCCGCCTGGTATTCGATCGCCTCACCACGCACAGTGAAGTCGTAGCTGGCGCCGCTGGCGAGCGGAAGCGCGCGCGCACGATAAAACGCGGAGACGAAATCATATGTGCCGGGAAAGCCTTTCTGCTTGGGTGGTATCGCGTCGTTGCCGGCAGGCGCCGGATTGAAATCCTGAACTGCGTCAGCACTCTTAATCGCGTCACGCGCGGTTTCTACGGATCGAAAGGGAAGTCCTGTTGCGGGATCGATGTAGGTCGTGTAGTCGTTATTAATCGCGTACAGAGCGACATTGATGACACCATTTGTCTCGACATGCGCTCGCACTTGAATCGCCTCACGGCCATAGTAAACCCCGCGTGAGACGACCTCCACTTCCACATGAGCCGCGCTGGGAAAGTTTGAGAACGAGACGTTATACGTCAGTCGTTCGCCGACTCGATAAGGCGACATCGAGAATGGCGGCGCGCCCTGTCCATCCTTTTCCTGAGCGATCAAAGGAAAAATTAGTGCGAGGAAGAGGATGGTTAGTATGGAAATTACCGGGGATTTCAAGCTGCGCTTCACCGTGGCATGATAGTTTCAAATCGGGAATTGGGGCAAATAGGCGACTCCTCGACAGATTTTACACGCCACCGTCATTGATCGGTTCCGTTCTTCATCTCCATGATCACTGCTTCGGCAGCTTTGAGCGGATCTGAAGCGCCGGTAATCGGTCGGCCTGCTACAAGGTAGCTCGCGCCCGCAGCAATTGCCGCTGCCGGAGTGGCGACCCGCTTTTGATCTTCTTTTTCAGTTCCGTTTTCGGATGGCCTTATTCCAGGTGTGAGGACGATAAACTTCGGATTTGCGATTGTGCGGCGGATATTTTCGATCTC
>DASUYO010000264.1:0-16860 GCA_036377375.1 Pyrinomonadaceae bacterium | reverse complement strand
CGTGGCCGCCCGGTGCTGGAAACACATTTATTTACCAGGACGGGCGGCCACGGAGGGCCGCCCCTACAGTCGTATGCGAGAAATTCAACTCAATTAAGAACTTCGTTGACGATAGCGGTGAGGGCGTTGTCTTGCAGGGTCTTGTTGCGTGTGAGCTGGCCGTGAAGATCGCAGCCGAAGACTGCATAGCGTGAAAGAGTAAATCCGGTTTGGGTGTCGCGGGTTTTGAAGAGGTTCTCGCCAAGCAGTGAGGCGCGTGTGACGCGCCCATCACCTGGCGCAAACATCGCGTCAGTAAGCATCTGCTTCGAGATCTTCGTCCCGGTGGACGTGCGATATTCACGCGGTCTGATCAACGTCATCCAGCGATTCCGTTTTTCATCTCGCAACACCACCGGCGCGTTCAGCGTCTCTTCACAATCGCCGCCGATAGCCAAAAGCACGACCGGGGAGTTTGAATTCTCGATGGCATCGAGCGCTTGATGAAAGCGGTGTGCGCGTCTCAACGTCGCAGCGAGATAAGCGTCGAGCTGGTCTTCGGAGTTCACATGCGCTGCGTCAGTACCGGGTGTTTGGGTAAAATGCCGGCGAAACTCCGGCGAAGAATAGATCACGCTCCAGCCATATCGTTTCCAAACTTCCGGATCGTACAGATCGACTGCTAATGCTTGCAGATTCTCGTCGAGAATCCTGACCACTTCGCGATGTGGCATGAGTTGAAACACTGAAGGCGTCCGCACCACGTCTTCAGCAGTTAGCTTGTTGAGAAGCGGAACACGTCGCCTCAGCCCTTCTGTAATCGAATAACCTTCGAGAACGGTCGCGAATGCTTCTGCCGATCCTTCGTTTGGCGTACCGATCATGACGATCTTGCTGATGTGAGCGGCTCCGGACCAGGTAGGTTGAATTGGACCATCACCGGCGGGCAGATCTGCCTCGCCGTACATCGCGGCGTAGCGAGCTATCAAGCCGCCCAGCGAATGCGCCACAATGTTGAACTTCAGCTCCGGACGGTGAAGCTTTGTTTTTAAACTGTCGATGCGCCTGATGAGCTCTTGCGCGTTCGCGACGTTGTCCCTTCGCCAGTCGTATGGAAATACGTAAAACGTATCCTGATAACCATCGACAGCGGGATTGGACCAGTCACCCGGACGATAGCCGGCGTAAAGTCGCAGTGCTTCAATCAAATCCCGGTAGACGTACACCTCGGGAAGAATACGTGCGAGCTTCACTGTTTCGATAATCTTCCCCGGCACCAGGTCGTCGCGATTCGAAGCGAGGTCCGGGCTAATCGGCAACCCCTCCTGTGATGTGCGAAAAGCTGAGGGCCAAACTGTCTCACCTGTTTTCGAATTAATGAGCTCACTGCCGAGGATGCCGGGAATGACGATAACCGGACGCTTACCTGTCTTGGTCCGAGCCGCGACGAAGATGTGTTCGAGATTGGGAGTGCGATGCGCGGTAATGCACGCATTCGAGACCAGCGAAAGCGCGAGCAGAAGTAAAACTAATTGCCGGGAAGGCGCGAGTGGTGGTCTATTCAACGGGCACCGTCCAACGACGATTGATGAGGCTTGCGACAAATCCAGCGCCAAAGCCGTTGTCGATATTCACTACAGTGACGTTTGAAGCACACGAGTTGAGCATGCCCAGCAGAGCCGCGACACCTCCAAAGGATGCTCCATAACCGATGCTGGTTGGCACAGCGACTACGGGTACTCCGACCAGGCCTCCAACGACAGACGGCAGAGCGCCTTCCATCCCCGCCGCAACGATTACCACACGCGAACGCTGCAACAGGTTTCGCTCGGAAAGTACGCGATGAATACCGGCAACACCTGCATCCCAGATCCGATCCACAGCGTTGCCCATTGTCTCGGCAGTCAACGCTGCCTCTTCAGCGACGGGAATGTCGCTCGTGCCGGCGGTCACGACTGCGATCGATCCGACGCCTTGGTTCGTCTTGTCGCGGCGAATTCGGACAAGCCGCGCGGCTTCGTGCCATTCGGCGTCGGTGACTACGTTGCGAATCTCGCCGAACGTGCCTTCGTCAGTGCGTGTGACGATGATGTTGGGCGAGCGCTGCGCTAACCGCTCGACGATGCCAACAACCTGCGCGCGAGTCTTGCCGCCGCCGAACACGACTTCCGGAAAGCCTTGTCGCGTCGCACGCGAGTGATCCACGCGCGCGTAACCGATGTCTTCAAAATGAAGGTTCTTTATACGGTTTAGCGCTTCGCCGGTTGCCAATTCGCCGCGTTTGTAGGCCGCTAAAAGCTTCTCCAGATCCGTTAAATCCATCACGTTCAGCATGCCATAAAAAGGCACATAAAGCACATAAACAAAACCCGGCGAAGTAAGCGTTCGTATGAAATAGTGGGTTTGTGACTTATGTGCCTTTTTGTGGCAATATCTGCGTGAACCGTGTCGACTGTTCTCAAAAACACAAGACTGACGCTGGAAATGATCAAGATCGAGCACACGCTCTTCGCGTTGCCGTTCGCGTTTCTCGGCGCAGTCCTTGCCGCCAACGGATTGCCCTCACCATGGCAAATTCTTTGGATCATCGCAGCGATGGTTGGAGCACGGTCTGCCGCAATGGCGTTCAATCGCATTGCCGATCGGAGCTTTGACGCCCGCAATCCACGCACAGCTTCGAGAGCGCTGCCGGCCGGCCTGCTCTCAGTCGGTTTTGTTTGGGCATTCACGATCGCCGCAGCAGCGTTGTTTGTATTCGCGACAGCGATGCTGAATCGGCTGACATTGATTCTCGCGCCCGTGGCACTGGCGTGCGTTCTGTTTTACTCCTTCACAAAGCGCTGGACTCAATTCTCGCATCTCGTGCTTGGCGCCTGTCTTTCAATCGCGCCGACCGGTGCATGGATTGCCGTGCGTGGCGAGATTGGAAGCGCGGTGCCATTGTTACTGTCATTGGTGGTCCTGCTGTGGACTGCGGGATTCGACGTGCTTTATGCCTGCCAGGACTACGAATTCGACCGTGAGGAGGGCTTGAGATCCATTCCGGCGCGCTTCGGAATTAATCGTGCGCTCTGGATTGCACGCGCGCTCCACGCGGCCGCTTTCCTGGCGCTGATTTGGCTGTTTTTACTCACGCGGCTTGGACCACTCGCGTTCGCCGGAGTGATCGCGACCGGCGCATTGCTCGTCTATCAGCATCGACTTGTTAAGGCTGACGATCTCAGTCGCCTGAATGCAGCGTTCTTTACTACTAACGCGTTCGTGAGCATCATCCTGCTGGCCACTTTTGGAAGCGCTGTTTTTCTTCATCGCTAAATAATGAGTATTTGAAATGACTTTTTCACACGACCCAAAACTGAATGAGATTGAGAAATTAGTCACGAACGGCGAGCGACTCTCGTTTGCAGACGGGATCGCGCTTTATGCCACTGACGATCTTCCCGGGCTCGCCAAGCTCGCCGACATCGTTCGCCGACGAAGACACGGCCGGGTGACTTACTTCAACGTCAATCGCCATCTCAATCCGACGAATATTTGTTACGCCGATTGCAAGTTCTGCGGCTTCTTCCGTACGCCGCGACAACCAGATGCTTACACACACAACATTGACGACTCTTTGAAAGTTGCAGCACAAGCTGTTGCTGAAGGCGCCACCGAGTTGCACATCACCGGCGGGTTAAATACGAAGCTTCCTTTCAGTTACTTCACGGATCTGCTGTCGTCGTTGAAACAGCAGTATCCGCAGCTGCATCTGAAGGCGTTCACGATGGTCGAGTTTGATCACTTCGCTCACTTCTACAAGATGGCTGACGAAGAGGTGATTCAAAAACTTATCGATGCCGGCCTCGATTCATGTCCCGGGGGCGGCGCCGAGATCTTTCGTGAGCCAACTCGCTCGATGATTTGCGCGCACAAGTGTGACGCTGATCGCTGGCTCGAGCTGCAAGGAAAAGTTCACGCTGCTGGACTGAAGACCAACGCCACGATGCTCTACGGGCATATCGAGTCGATTGAAGATCGTGTGGACCACTTCGTCAGACTGCGCGAGCAGCAGGAGAAGTCCGGCGGTTTTCAGTGCTTCATTCCTTTGGCGTTTTATCCGCCGGACACGCAACTGGCCCATTTGCCTGGTCCATCCGGAGTCGACTCGTTGAAGACGATGGCTGTCTCGCGTTTGATGTTGGATAACTTCGACCACATCAAGGCTTATTGGGTCATGCTCGGCAAGCGCCTCGCGCAGGTGGCGCTGCATTACGGCGCAAACGACATTGACGGCACGATCACGGAAGGCGGCGAGCTGACTACAAGCTACTCAGTCGAAGCCAATAACGAAGTGAAGATGACTAAGACGGAGCTCATCCGCCTAATCGAAGACGCAGGCTTCGAAGCGGTCGAACGCGATACCGTCTACAACCGTATAGAACGCAACAGCGTCAGCATGGTCTAGATATATCTCGATATGCAAAACACCATCACACTCGCACATTCGCCAGATTCCGACGACGCATTCATGTTCTACGGCCTGGCGACGCACAAACTCGACACCGGCCATCTCCACTTCGCACATCTGCTCAAAGACATTCAAACGCTGAATGAGGAAGCGATGCGCGGCACGTACGACGTCACGGCCATTAGCTTTCACGCGTACGCCTACATTCACGACAAATACGCCTTGCTGCCGCACGGCGCATCGATCGGCGACAACTATGGTCCAATCGTCGTATCTCGCGAGCCGGCTACGCCGGAAGATATTCCTAATCTCAAGATCGCAATCCCCGGCAAGCTGACCAGCGCATTTCTCGCGCTGCGGATCTTTAACTCCGATTTCAAGTATCAAGTTGTTCCGTTCGACAAGATCATCGATGCCGTCCAGGACGGAACTTGCGATGCGGGTCTGCTGATTCATGAGGGGCAATTGTTTTACGAGTCGAAGGGCCTTCACAAAGTGCTGGACCTGGGCGAATGGTGGCATGAGCAGCATGGCCTGCCGCTGCCAATGGGCGGGAACGCCATCCGGCGCGATCTCGGCGAAGCGCGAATCAAAGAGGTCTCGAGGCTGCTGCGCGAGAGTATTCGGTATTCGCTGAGCCACCGGGACGACGCGCTTCAGTACGCAATGCAGTTTGCCAGGGACATGGATCCGGAGCTGGCGGATAGATTCGTAGCGATGTGGGTAAACGATTTGACCCTGGACTACACCGACCGTGGCCGCGAGGCAGTAAGGCGGTTATTGGAAGAGGGATATCAGAAGCATATTATTCCGCAGCAGGTCGAGGTCGATTTCGTCGAGACATAGAGATTCAACTGTAGGGGCGGCCCTCCGTGGCCGCCCGTCTCACAATAAAAGCGTGTTCCCAATGATGGGCGACCACGGAGGGCCGCCCCTACAGTTGCTCCGTTCCTGGCTCAATTCCAGGCGATAGCTGAGGCAGGAGTCTGAACTCGTCTCAAAATGTCGATTGAATTTGTAAATTGTTGTTTTTGAAAAGCCAAGCTGGGGTGTGCGCGGTGATTTTATTAAGCCACCCCGCCCAGAAGGGGCAGCTAACCACCGCGCACATCATCGACCTCAGACCACGTAAAACCAAGCTCCTCCCAAAGCTTGGTTTATCGTCCGCGCCGTGTAAGCAACGCCGCCGCTCGGCGTCACGTCTGCGCTCCCGCGCCGTAAAGCTTCACGGATTTTGGACGAGTGCCTGTTGCCGACATGAGGACCTTGAGAAACCCTTTTTTTCAAACTAGCTGAGCCGCGATTTTCGAGGTTAACCGGGCTCTTTTCTTTGATCAACGCGCCGCTAGTTATGCAAATAACTTATTCTAGTCAGGGAACCTTACACTAGATGCAAGATTTTTTGCAACAGGAAAATAGCGTTCTCGCCCTGCCGGGCTTTCGGCCGTCCGCCCGGCTGGCAACAGGATTCTTTCATTCCGGCATCTGAGCACAGTTAGTTTTAGTCGAACCAAAGCAGTAGCGACGGGCCAAAGCCGCGGTCCGGCGCTAAATTCCGACAAGTAAGATTGAAGAAAGCACATATGAAGATTCGTCCGATGATCGCCGCGCTGGTCCTACTCACCCTCAGCGCTTTAAGTGTCCTGGCCCAGACGAATGCCAACGCTGGCGCGATGGATTCAGCCGAGGCCGATCGCATCATTAGAGCCTTTACTGTCAAGGAGGAAGAGTTTCGCAGGGCTCTGAACAGTTACTCATTCAAGCGCGACGCCTTGATTCAAAGTATCGGAATGGGCGGGCAGGTTATCGGCGAGTACCACCGAGTCTCAACGTTCACTTTTGACGATCAGGGAAACCGCTACGAGAAAATCAGCTTTTTTCCGATGTCGACCATGCCTGAAGTCACGGCCGAAGACATCGAGGATCTCGGCGGCGTCGAGCCCTTCGCGCTCGAGCCTTCAAAAATCGACAAGTACAACATCCGCTTCGCCGGCAAAGAAAAGATCGACGAGCTGAATCTTTACATCTTTGATGTACAGCCGAAAGTGATGCCGGATCCGAAGAAGCCGAAAGACCGACTCTTCTCAGGTCGCATTTGGGTAGACGATCAGGATCTTCAGATCGTGAAGACTAAGGGCAAGGGTGTTCCCGAAACCAAGAAGAATAAGTTTCCCACAGTTGAGACTTATCGCGAGCACATCGACGGCCGTTACTGGTTCCCGACCTACTCATACGCCGACGAAGAACTCATTTTCGATAATGGCGACTCACTGCATGTGCGTATGAAGGTTCGTTACATGGACTTCACGCCGACACGCGCGACGTTGAAGGTCACGGAGATTGGTGAGAACGACACCCCAACGAATTCGCCAACGAGTGGCGTTGCGAAGCCTATTGAAGGTGGAGTTCTGAATTCAAAAGCCGTCACGTTGCCGAAGCCAGTCTTCCCTGAAGAGGCGAAGAGATTGAAAGTCAGGGGACGAGTAACAGTGCGCGTGGTTGTCGATGAGAACGGAAAGGTGACCTCGGCGCAGGCGGTTGATGGTCCAGCTCCGCTGCGTGAAGCCGCGGAAGCCGCAGCGCGTCAGGCGACGTTCGCGCCGACGACGAAGGACGGTATTACGGTGAAGGTCGCGGGCACGTTGACGTACGACTTTCAGTGAGCCACAAAAGAGCACAAAAAAACACAAACCCGAATTGTGACTAGTTTAGAGTTCAGCCTTTAGGCTGCTGTTTTCGGAACAAGCTAACGCTTGAACTCTGAACTATTCAAAATTCCGGTTTGTGTTTTTGTGCTTCTTTGTGGCTCAACTCAGTGGCAATCAAGTGGCGCGCTTCAGCTACCAATTCAGTGATAGCTTCATCGCTGGTCCGGTTAACGGTATCAATTGGTGTCATCAACACCATCTCGATCGTTCCGGCGCGTGCCTGTCCAGTTCCCTTTCCCATCAACACATCTGAATTCTTGATCGCAATTGGCACGACCGGTACGCCCGCTTGTCTGGCCATGTAGAATGCGCCCTTTTTGAATGGCAGCAATTCACCCGGTTGTGCACGCGTCCCTTCAACGAAAACTCCAAACGAAACACCTGACTCGATGCGTTTGGCTGCGGCTTCAGTAGTGCGAATCGCACTCTCACGATTGGTGCGATCGATCGCCATCACATTCACAAAACCCATTCCCACACCCAATATCGGAACCTTCAATAGTTCTTTTTTGGCCAGTAGGCCGATTCGTCTGCCGGTGTAAACGAAGAGCGCAGCCGTGTCGAGATAAGAGCGATGATTTGAGACAAAAACGTAAGTCTGTTTTGGATCGAGTAATTCGAGCCCTCTCACCTTCACGCGCACTCCACTCAAACCCAGCCACGCGCGTGCACCAAACAATGCCCATGGATAAACAAGATCGTGATTCTTCACCAGCCACGCAAACAAAAGAATGGGCGGCGCCAGGATCGCGAGCAACGCACCCGCGACAAACAACGACCACCAATAATGCAGACGACGTATGAAACTGCGCCTCCCTGTTGTGCTAGACTCCTGCGCCATGATTCGCTGTCACTCACTACTCGCCCGCTTGTCGTTGCTGCTGTTGCTGGTTTGTTTCGCGGGAACATCCTTCGGCCAAAAACAGGCCGTTATCCCCTCACCCCAATCCGTACTCGGCTTCACTCCGGGCGACGATCGCACCATCGCCGACTGGTCTCAAATAACAGACTACTTCGAACGACTGGACCGCGCATCCGATCGCGTCACGATAGAGACTTTGGGCCAGTCGACTTTGAAGCGACCGCTGATCGTGGCTTTCATTAGCGCGCGTGAGAATATACTGGCTCTGCCGAAATACAAAGAGATCCAGCAGCTACTCGCCGACCCGCGCAAGGTCACTCAACCAGTGGAGCGCGACCGGCTCCTCGCAAACGGCAAAGTCGTAGTGGCGATCTCCTGCTCGATTCACTCGACTGAAATCGTCGCTTCACAGATGTCGATGCAGCTCGCTTACGAGCTCGCAACAGCGCAGGATCCTGACACACGCGAGATCCTCCAAAACACGATTCTGCTGCTCATTCCTTCCCCCAATCCCGACGGCATCGACATCGTCGCCAACTGGTATCGCAAGACGCTCGGCACTCCTTACGAAGGACGAGAACCGCCCGAGCTCTATCATCACTATGCCGGTCACGACGACAATCGCGACTGGTTCATGCTCAACCTGAAAGAGACGCAGCTAATCACACGTCTGCTCTGGCACGATTGGTTCCCACAAATCGTCTACGACGTGCACCAGCAGGGATCCAACGGTTCGAGATTCTTCATTCCACCTTTTTACGATCCACCTAATCCAAACATCGCGCCGTTATTACTCAGGCAAGTCGGTCTCATCGGCCACAAGGTTGCAGCGGACTTGCAAGCGGCGGGCTTCAAAGGCGTTTTGACAAACGCGCTTTACGACACGTGGTGGCACGGCGGCTTTCGCACTGCACCTTACTTTCACAATTCGATCGGCATCCTTTCCGAGGCCGCGAGCGCGAGGCTGATGTCCCCGAGCACAGTCACAACAGAACAACTCGCGCGTTCGAGCACGCGAGGCATGCGCAACGCGACTGAAGCCACAACAAACTTTCCCGATCCGTGGACGGCCAGCGAATGGCGTCCGCGTGACATCATGTCGATGGAGATGATCGCAGCGCGCTCCATCCTCTCAATGGCCGCAAAGTTCCGCGATGAGTACTTGCGAAATTTCTATGAGCTCGGCCGAAAGAACTCTGAGCCGGCGCTCAATAAAGGTGAGACGCTCGCCTATCTAATTCCTGCGGGACAAGGTCGGGATGAAGCAGTTGCGAAGATGATGGGCAGTTTAATCGACCAGGGCGTTGAAGTGTTTCGACTCGATCGGGAGCTGCATGTTGTGTTGAGCGAGCAAGCTTTGCAACGAACGAATCCGGCAAGTGAGAAGCTGGGCACATACAAAATCAGTGGTCCACTCACAGCGATGCAGGAAGTGCCTGCCGGCAGCTACATCATGTTTCTGCATCAACCGCAGCGCTACAACATCGTTGCGCTGTTTGAGCCACAGATCTATCCAAACAGATTGACGGCGCAAGGCGAGGCTGAACGCCCTTACGACGTTGCTGGTTGGACTCTGCCGTTGCAGATGGGTATCGAAGCGCCGGCTGTAGTCGCCATCAGAGAAACAGCGAACGAGCGAAAGCTCACGCTGCTCAAGGATGCTAACGAGGTCAGAGCGGATCTGGCCTTGCTATTGAAAAAGGGTGAGCAGTCGCCGATTAAAAATCCGGTTAAGCAAGCTGTTCGCGTGGGAATTTACAAGCCTTCTATGGGTAACATGGACGAGGGCTGGACGCGGTTCGTCTTTGACACGTTCAACGTTCCTTACACCTCGATACGCGATGCGGACATGCGCCAGGGAAGGCTCAGCTCAAAGTTCGATGTCGTGATCTTTCCGTCACAGTCGAGCGCTCAGATTCTGAATGGAAATGCCGCCGGAACCTTACCCGCAGAATATACAGGGGGCATCACTGAAGCCGGCGTGAAGAGCCTGAGAGAGTTTATTAACGGCGGTGGGATGCTGATTTGTTTCGACAATGCGTGTGACATGGCGATCAAAGAGTTCAACTTGCCGATTCGCAACACGCTCGACGGAGTCAGATCGTCGGAGTTTTACTGTCCCGGATCGATTGTGGCGCTCGACGTGGATAGCAAGAATCCGATTGCGGCAAATCTGCCGGCGACACTTCCCGCCTACTTCATCAACAGCTCGGCCTTCACGGCGGCTGCCGACGCGAATATTCGTGTGATTGCGCGTTACGCGAAGGAGAACGTGCTGCTGAGTGGGTGGCTGCTTGGCGAAGACAAGCTGCGCGGGCAAATCGCGCTGGCGGAGGTCGGTGTGGGTAAGGGGCGCATCGTTCTGTTTGGATTCCGTCCGCAGCATCGAGGGCAGACGTGGGCAACGCTGCCGTTCATCTGGAACGCCCTCTCCAGCGCCACCGCGAGCTCCTCGGAGGACTGAGGTTAGGAAAGCTTTAGCTTGCGCTTTCAAAGCAGCAGCCTAAAGGCTGAACTCTAAACTATGTCAAATTCCTCTCGGACGTCAGCCGGCGCTGAGAATAGTTCAGAGTTCAAGCTTTACCTTGTTTGATCCAGAGCAGCAGTCTGGGCTTAACTCTAAACGCGGGGCTTATTCCCTTGCCCTAAAGGCTCGCTCGGCGGTATTCTTTTGCCGTTGGAAACCCGGTTTTCTCTCCCTTTGATTCATCTCAAAAGCCGCGAGCATCCATTGTCCCTCGAACGCATCATAATGAGTTCGGTGCGGCCGAGCCCTACTGGAGCACACTATGAAAAAGTTTTTCGTCTTCCTATCGCTCCTTTCCCTGCTTTCGACATCCATAAGTGTCGGCTTTGGACAAGGCCGCCCGCGACGCGTCGGTGATTCCACCAACGCCGCGCAAAATCCGGCTCCAGCACCGACTAAACCGCCAGTGCTGGGCGGCGCAAACTATCCCAATAATCGCCAGCCTGAAAAGCAGCCGGACGTGACACCGTCGGGTCCGGAAGAAGTCGATGCCGGCGACGTGATTCGCGTCAACACTACGCTCGTAACAATTCCCGTAAGCGTGATGGATCGCGACGGCCGCTATGTGCCCAATCTGCAAAAAGAAGAGTTCCGCATTTGGGAAGACGGAGTTGAACAGGAAGTCGCATTCTTTCAATCAGTGGATAAACCGTTCTCAGTCGTGTTGATGCTCGACACGAGCCCGTCCACACAGTTTCGTCTTGAAGATATTCAGGACGCTGCGATCACTTTCGTCAATCAACTGCGCCACGACGATAGGGTTATGGTCGTCTCGTTCAACGACGACATAAAGATACTCAGCGACTTTACTACCGATCGCAATAAACTCGAACGCGCGATTCAGCGCTCCAGGACTGACGACGGCACGCGTCTTTACGACGCAGTTGATATGGTCATCAATCAGCAGTTGAGTCGTATACAAGGCAGAAAAGCAATCGTTCTCTTCACTGACGGTGTCGATACAACTAGTCACCGCGCAAACTACGAAAGCAACGTCATGGACGCGCAGGAGCTGGATGCATTGATCTATACGGTCGCGTACGACACGTCAGGCGACATGAACACTGGAAATTTTCCGGTGGGACGTCCGGCTGATATCTGGGGCCAGATTCTCGGAGGCATCTTCGGAGGCGGCGGCCGGCGTGGCGGAGGCATGCCGAGAGGTGGTGGAGGTTACCCACGTGGGCGAGGCACCGCGCGAGGTGATTACGAGTTAGCGAATCAATATCTGCTCGAGCTCGCTAACAGCACAGGCGGACGCGAATACCACGCCGACTCGTTGCAAAACATGTCTTCTGCGTTTGCGAATGTTGCTGAAGAACTGAGAAGGCAGTACAGCATCGGTTATTACCCGAAGCGTCCACCTCAGCCCGGACAGCGACGACAGATCAAAGTGCGCGCGCGACAGCCGAACCTCGCTGTACGAGCACGTGATACTTACATCTTCAATCCATCAGGTGCGCCCATTGTCGTCGACAATTCGACGCGCGCGAATCCGCCCGTGTTGAAAACTAACTGATCAACTGTAGGGGCGGCTACGGAGGGCCGCCCGTCTTCCAAAGAGGACGTGTTTGTGAACACGGGCGGCCACGGAGGGCCGCCCCTACAATAAATTCCCGACGCTTACTATAGCCATTGTTGGGAGCCGCACTGTCAAGACGGCGCCACCTTCTTCGCGGTTCGCTGCGGCAACAGTTCCACCGTGCAGCTCCACTAAATGCCGCACGATCGCCAGCCCTAATCCGAGCCCGCCATACTTGCGCGTGCTCGATCCATCTGCCTGGCTGAACCGCTCGAATATCCTCGGCAGAAACTCCGCGGGAATGCCCGGTCCAGAATCCTCGATCCTGATCTCAGCAAGTGCGCCCTGCTGCTCCAGATAAACATCAATTGTTCCACCTAGCGGCGTAAACTTCACTGCGTTTACAAGCAAATTCCAGAGCACCTGCTGTAGTCGCTCGCTGTCAGCACGGACAATTAAGTCGGGCGCTTCGATGTGTGTCGAGATCCTGATCTCCTTTGCTTCCGCTGCTGGACGAACAGCATCGATGGACGCATGTATGATCAGCAGAAGATCGACGGGCTGCGTGCTGATTCGCAGTCTTCCAGTAACGATGCGAGAGACGTCGAGCAGGTCTTCGATGATCTGACGCTGAGCCGCTGCGTTTCGTTCAATGACTTCGACAGCGTGTGAGGTGCCATGGGCATCGAGCTGACCGGTGCGCAGCAAGCGCGACCATCCCACCACAGCGTTCAGCGGCGTTCGCAGCTCGTGTGAAACCGTCGCCAAAAACTCTTCCTTCAACCGGCTCGCTTCCTCAGCCTGCCGGCGTGCATGACTCTCGCGATCGAGAAGCTCGGCACGTTCGATCTCGGCTTTGACTGCTGCCGTGATGTCGAGTGTGACACCACGCATTCCGACTGGTACGCTTTCATCGCAAACGACGATCGACTGAGCCTCGACCCACACTTCACGTCCGTCTTTGTGCATCCAGCGAAACCGACTCGTGCCACCTTCGCCCGAAGCAAAAATCGCTGCCGCTTCAGCAGCCGCGCGCTCTCTGTCATCAGGATGTACAATCGAAAGCCAGAAGTTCGGCGTCGACAACCATTCTTCCGCGCTGTAGCCCACCATCTTTTCGACGTGACTGCTGACGAAGTCTATGCGCTGATTCGCAGCGTCGGGTTGTCCCCACGCTTCCCAAACCACGCCTGGAACGTGCTGGACGACGTCTTCCACACGGCGCCGGTGCAGCTCGAGCTCCGATCCGAGTCTCCACTTTTCGACTTCGGCTCTTTGTCGCTCAGCCATTACGGCTGCAACGACCAAAGTCATTAATGAACTGGTGCCGACAAACGAGATCAGAAGTAACAGCGTGACGTTTGCACTCGGCTGCACAAACGGACCATAGCCATGTTTCGCGCCCCAGACGGCTAATCCTGCCATCAGCACTATCGCGCTCGTTACAATCCGCTGATCGAACCTGAGCGCTGCCCACAATAGACACGGCAGGCATAGATACGCGAGTGGGTACGTTTTGACACCTCCTGGAAACCAGCCTGCGAAAACGATCAGCACAACGATCAGAAGCAAAACAAACAGACTGGCAATCTCCGGAATGTCCTGCTTATCGATCTTTCGCGACTTGCTCCACGAGAGAAGCAACGGCGCAACGATCAGCGCGCCAAAACCGTCGCCCATCCACCATGTCAGCCACAAGGACCAAAATCTTTGCCATTGACGTGGATCACTAAAACACACACTCAAGCTTCCGATCGTCGCGCTCACCAGCGTTGCGAGCACCGCAGCGTACACGATAAAGATCATCACGTCGCCGACTGAATCGAAGGACTTTCGCCAGCGTTTCGATCTTTGCAGCAGGAACCAGGCAAGAACCGCTTCCAGAGTGTTTCCAACGGCAATGCCGATCGCTGAAGGTATAGCGATTGACGTCCACAAATTGGCGGCAAGCGCGCCGAGAAAAATGCCTGGCAAGATGCGAGGACCAAAGATCAAAAGTGACGCGATGGCGATGCCTGTAGGCGGCCAAACAGGAGTGACGTTTTCGTGAACCGAAGCGAGTGAAAGCCCGAGCTCAGCCGCAGCAAAGTAGACGATAGCGATGAGTAGAGTAAGGCCAATCGGGGGAATGCGACTGCGCTTCATCGAATAAACGAATGAACTGATCGCCCGGAATACAAGCTAAGTTCAGAGTTCAAGCTTTAGCTTGTCTGTTCTGAACAACCTAAAGGTTGAACTCTGAACTAACCTTGAATTCCGGGCAAAGCTGGTTGAACTCTGACTGAGCTGAGCAAGTCTACGCTTTAGTAGGCAGGAATTAAAGCAGAATAGTTTGGAGCAAAAAGAAAAAAGCGCGGCGGTTTTTGCCGTCCGCCGCGCCCAACTATACCCACAGGAGGAAAGGGGTATTCAACGCGGAAAGTATAGAGTATCTGCCACTGAGTGGCAATGTGCGGTAGCGCACTGAGCTACTACAAAGAAGGCTCAGGAGACAAAGCTTTTTTCATGACCCTTTTGTGCTTTTTGTGCCCGTTTATGGCTGTCTTTAAGGCTCTATGTGCTAAGATTTGACTTCCCTGTTTGATTCAGAAACGGCCCTCCAGCCGCGTTGGGACATGGCTCCCCTTTTCGTCTTGAACAAGACTGCCAGCCGGGAGGCCTTATGGCGACACGCGACACAATAGTTATCGGAGCTTCAGCGGGTGGTGTGCACGCACTATTAACGCTGGTAGCAGATCTGCCGCCCAATCTGCCTGCGGCTGTTTTCATCGTCCTGCACGTTTCAGCCAACGTTCCCAGCCTGTTACCAGAGATTCTTGCACGCGAATCCAGGTTGAAAGTGGCTCATGCGGTCGACGGTGAGCCGATACGGCGCGGCCGTATTTATGTAGCGCCACCGGATCACCATTTGATCCTGGAGGATGGATACGTAAGGTTGGTACATGGTCCAAAAGAAAATTTACATCGTCCGGCGATCGATGCTCTCTTCCGTTCTGCCGCACGCTGGGCTGGACCACGTGTGATCGGGGTCGTACTAACCGGCGCGCGTGACGATGGGAAAGTAGGAATGCGCGCCATCAAACAGCGCGGCGGCATCACGGTCGTCCAGGACCCTGAAGAAGCACCCTTCCCAAGCATGCCGATGAGTGTCATGAGGGACATTCAAGTCGATTATTCGCTCCCTTTGCTGCAAATCGCGCCCCTACTGAATGAACTCTCACATCAAACAGTGGAGGAGGAAGTGAGGTATCCCGTGTCTGACGAAGTTGAGATCGAATCGAGAATCGCAGAACAGAACATGGAAGCCGACGAACTCATCGCCAGTGTAGAGCGGCTCGGGAAAGTCTCGAAGCTTACCTGCCCTGACTGTCATGGCGCTTTATGGGAAATAAGCGACGACGAGATCCTGCGTTATCGCTGTCATGTCGGCCATGCTTATTCAGCCGAAGCTTTGAATGAGGGCCAGTCACAAATGCTCGAGGTGGCGCTCTGGTCTGCTGTTCGAGCACTCGAGGAACAGATGATGCTGGCGAAGCGAATAGTCGAACGAGCGCGGAGTTCAAATCATGAGCGTGCCGCCAGAACGTTTGAACAACGCGCGCGCGAGGCAGAGGAACACAGTTCCGCGATCCGTCAACTGTTGCTCAATGCAGAAAAAGGTGATATAGGCGAGCCGGTATTACAAGGCGAGGATTGAGAATCAGCTTGCGTCAAAGTCACAACAGAGCGCCAACGGCGCGAGATACAAAAGCCAGGGGCAAGCGCGAAGCGGAGCGCGTAGCCCCTGGTTACAACGAGACCACAGGTACGAGGCCTGAAGGGCCGAAATACACAGGTATTCCGCCCTTTCAGGGCTGGCATTAAACTCTGATTACCTTCCCGGGGCGACGCGCTCCACTTCGCTTCGCGCTTGCCCCTGGCTTTCATGTTCCGCGTTTTTGGCGCTGCAATTCGTGTTATGAACGACTCCATCAACACAGAAATTCGCAACGACGATCTCGTGGTCGTTGGCTCCTCAGCGGGTGGCATCGGTGCCCTCTCGACACTCGTAAGCACGCTCAGCAAATCCTTTCCAGCGCCGATCGTTTTAGCACAACACCTTGATCCGCAGCGCCCAAGTCACCTCGGATCGATTCTGGAACGTCGCAGCGTATTGCCTATCGTAGTTGTCAATGAACATGGACCAACAAAACTGGAAGGCGGCAAGATCTACGTCGTCCCCGCAAACCGGCACGTCAGAATCAGCGACGGGCACGTGCATCTCGAAGGCGATCACGACGATCGTCCCAAACCATCTGTCGACATGTTGTTGTCGACCGCTGCCAAATCTTATGGCGAACATCTGATTGCCGTCATTCTCACCGGCTCCGGTTCCGATGGTGCTGCCGGAGCAGTCGACGTCAAGAACGCGGGTGGAGTCGTGATCATTCAAAACCCGCAAACCGCTGCGTATCCCTCAATGCCACTCTCGTTGCCTCCGACCGCCGTCGATCACGTTTTAGAGATGGAGCAGATTGGTCCACTGCTGCACGACATTTTGAGGGGCATTAATTTACCGGCAGTGGCTGAGAGGGTCGAGGATCCATTGCGCGATCTGCTCGCGCAGGTCAGTGCGCAAACCAACATCGACTTTCGCAACTACAAATCGTCAACGATCCTGCGGCGCATCGGTCGCCGCATGGCAGTTACCCACAACGCCAGCATCAGGGATTATGCGGACTTCCTTCGCACCCATCCCGATGAGGTGAAGGAGCTCGTCAAAGCGTTTCTGATAAAAGTGACCGGCTTCTTCCGCGATCCGGAAGCTTTTGA
>DASUYO010000263.1:0-3018 GCA_036377375.1 Pyrinomonadaceae bacterium | reverse complement strand
CTGTCGAGGTAAATAAAAGATAGTGGCGTGCGTCCGGCGAATTCGGAGCTGACAAGCAGCGGCAACTCCTTCACCTGACGTTCCGTCACATTCGTCTGCCGCACTGGTGTTTCCGTTTGAAGGACGGGAGCCTCTTCATTCGAAATTGTGACGACACTGCTAATCTCTCCGATCTCGAGTTTGAAATCCAGAGTGCGGTTAACTTGGACCGCAACCACGATGTTTTCCGCAGAGGCGGTTTTGAAGCCCTGTGCTTCCGCAGTCACTTTATATGGGTCCGCTTTGAGCTCGGGTATCGTGTAGTTCCCGTCGCCCGAAGTTTTGACCTCGCGAGTTTCGCCTGTATTAACGTTGGTTGCGGTGACTTTGGCGTCTGCCAAGCCGGCGCCATTTGGATCCGTGACGCGGCCGGTTAAAGAGCCTCGATCAGTCTGGGCAACTGCGGAAGTAATGGTAAGTAGAAAGAACGTAAACAGTGCGGGTAATGAACGTCGAGATAGCATAATTCCCCCTTCTGGGCTCGGTACTTCGAAGACAATAGAGGTTGAGCGAAACATGATGTTCGCGCGCGAACCATCAATGCTTCGACGTCGGGGGACCGAAGTGAAGAGAGGAATCTTAGAATGGGGGAACGCTAACGGTTACAACAGGTTGATGCTGATATAACAAGCGGATTTCGTGTTGTCAATGAAATTGTTGTGAGGGGTAATTATGGAGTTTGATCGGGCGTCTCCGTGGAGTGCAGCGGCCTGGCGCCGCTTGGCCTTGATCGGCTTTGCACAAAAAGTCACCAATACCAGCGCCAAAGTCGCGCAATATTAAAGCCAGGGGCAAGCGTGAAGCGCAGCGGAACGCGTCGCCCCTGGTTAGCAAGGAATAATTTTGAAGAGAGCACTGAAGGTGCGAAATATTAACTGCAATTATTCCGCTCTTTCAGAGCTTCATGGTCATTGCGCTCTTACCAGGGGCGACGCGCCTCACGTTGTTCGGCGCTTGCCCCTGGCTTTTATATTTCGCGCCTTTGGCGCTGGCATTAGCGTCCGCAGTCACGTGCGCCCTCCGCAACGAAGGTGTTGTAGAGCACGTGTTGCGGGTAGAAGTTCTCAATTACGCCTTCAAAGTCTGAGTTCTCAATATAAACTCGATATGTCGTGGGTGTCTTGCTTGCGAGGAGCGCTGCCCAGATGGCGCGTGACCGTTGATCAGAGTCGAAGCGGTTGTTGTAGAGACAGAACTTGGTTTGTTGCTCGTTCTGGATTACGTAATCCGGAATCAGCTCCGCAGTAAACCGATAAGTCGTATGGGCACGATAGTCATAACCGGCACCATACGCGAGTGGATTGGGCCGAACCTGCGGTGACTCTTCTGTCGGCTGCGGCTCGATGCGTCCGTTCAGCACTCTCATCTCAACCTTCCCGCGCCACTCTTCATTTTCGTATTCAGGATACACATGAAGTTCGGGGTTGTAATATCCGTCGTCAGAAAACTCCACCTCGTAACTAATGCGGACTCCACGCGGCTGGCCCAAAGGTGAGAAGAGCGGCGCGTATTTCACATTGGAAACTCGTGTGCGCGGCATAACAATTACCCCGCCCGGCAATTTCTCGAACTCCTGCTTGATTTTTATGTACTGTTGCCTCGCTTCTTCTGCGAGCCAAGCTCTTATTTTTTTAGCTTCGTCAGGCGTTGTGCCTGGAGGGATTAATGTTTCCCTCTTTGCAGGCTTACCAGTAGGCACGAATAATGACGGATACACAAGCTTATAAGGGCGCCCATCCACTGCCTGACCGCTGACCACAATGCGGAAAGGCCGATCCGGAACCAGCATCATGCCGTAGAAAAATGGGTCACCACCGGCAGCATTCTGTTTAAGGACAGGAATGATTGTGATCAGGACGCCGTGCTGATCGACTGCCTCAAATTTTGCGTTGGCGATCGCCTCGTGACCGTAGAGTTCTGGCTCCACGAAATAATGAGTAGCCTTGGTGGGCTGTCCACGTATAGGCCATAGTGCCGGCCCCTCATGGCTTATTTGGAACTGCGCGAATTTAAAATCGTCGAACCTGATATCAGCAACAGTCCACGAGTGGCCTGAAACTTTTTTAACTTCGCGAAGTGAGGCGTCTGAGCGATTACGGGTACCGGTTTGGGTGGCGCCTGAGCAGGCAAGCACAAGAAGGAGTGCTAACGCGAGAATCGATGTTTTAGCCACAAAAGGCACAAAAAGCGCAAAAGAACTGAAGAAAACTTATTTCACTAGGGGCGCTTTCTTTGAGGTCGTCGCTTCTTCTCGTAAATCATTTCCACTTGGCTTGGATCAACGGTGGGGTCCACAGCCGGAGGTATCCGCCAGGAGGAGCAAAGCCATGGGACGAGTCTTCCCATGACTGCTTATTGTAGACGAATTTCTTCTCGGCAACAGGAAAATCACGGCTTACCGCCGCCCGCCGACAGCCGCGATCTCCTGCTGAATTCGGCTAACTCGATTCGAGGGGCTCGGGTGATCGGAGAAGAATCCGCCACCTCTACTGCCCAGTGTCTGCATAAAACTGACCAGGCCGTTAGGGTTATAACCGGCTCGCCGCATCAGTTGGACCGCTCCGACATCCGCCTGAGTTTCGGCGCCGCGACTATACCTTAGGAACAAGGAGTTTAACCCGAACGAGAGTCCAAGCTGAGCGAGATTCCCCACCAGCCCACCACCAAGCCGGCCACTCAATACCTGCAACGGCATTTGGGCAAGCATTGCCTTTGATGCTTGATTGGTGCCGTGTCGCAAGGTTACGTGCGTGATCTCGTGCGCGAGAATCCCTGCTAGTTCGGAGTCGTTACGCGTACGGCGCAGCATGGCGCTGGTGATGTAAACGTAACCGCCCGGCAGCGCGAATGCATTTGCATCTGCTCGATCAATTACACGGAAACGCCACGGGAGATTCGGCATAGAGGAACGTGCCGCCAACTGCCGGCCGATTCTACTGACGCCTGGATCATTGTAGGTGCGATATTGTCTCTCAACCT
>DASUYO010000262.1:0-7524 GCA_036377375.1 Pyrinomonadaceae bacterium | reverse complement strand
TTAGTTTCATCCTGAAGAACGTCGACCTGCGGAGGAGACAACGTAACTGCGGGCGCCGCATTTTGAAGGAAACGATCTTTGCCTAAAAACTGAGGTAAGAATTCACCCAGTGGTTTGCGTTGCGGCTGAGCTGACAGGAATTGTCGAGTCCACTCATCCGGCCTTGGATCCACAGTAGCCCACGATGCCTGACCAGTGTCGGAGTTAAGAGTGTAGAACAGGCTGTTGAATTTCGGATGTTGAGCATTGGCACCAGTCATGAACATCGGCGCAGCAATGCAGACCATGGCCAGCACTGCTGCGGCTCCCGGCAATAGCCATTTGCCCTCGCGAGTCATGATGGTCAGGTGTGGCACGAGCAGTCCGAGCAACAGGACCATCACGATCGCCATCAGCGAGATCCAGGTGAAAGTTAAACTGATGGAGAGTTGGTGAATTAACGGCACTAGCAGTGTAAGTCCGGGTATCACACCGGCCAGTAAGAAGACGACTCCCAAACCAGCATGGCGACGGCGGTACTTGAGAAAACAATAGCCGGCGAATCCAGCGATGCTAAAGATTAATGGCCACGTCAGGAGATAACTCGCACCGGGCATGTAAAAGCTAACGACGAGCATTAAAATCACCCACCACACCAACGCTCCGGCCGCAAGGTTTTCCGCGCTCGTCTTTCTAAGAAGCAGGTTGTTCAACGATACAGCAATGGCAACAGCAAGAGCTGCAAAACCGATCAGGTAAATACTGTTGTAGTAAGTTTGTCCGGCTGGTCCAATCTGAGATGCATAGCGCAGCCTGAAAATCATGGTCCAGAGAAGTTTTTCAAAGCCTGCAATTAAGGCAGTCGTCAAGAGGAACGCAACACACCCGAAGCCGATTCCCCGAATTGTCAGCACCCGCCTCCTCAATCCAATCACAACCAGCGACACAAAAAGAATCAGCGCGAACAGACTTAGTGGCAGTACCCAGATCTTTGAGTAATTAACCAGGATGGATCCGAAGAGATCGAAATAAACGCGATCGGACGTTGGATTCTGATGTAAGTCAATGTTGCCGAAATGACGCGTTAATGCGAGCGCATACGAGCCGTGGTGCTGGAGACTGCGCTCATCAATCGTCTGCGTATTATCGAGAAGCGTGTGATAACTCGCGAGCCCATCGATGTAAGCAAAGTTAAGTCCCTGAAGTCCGTGCGCAGTGAAATTCGCGAAGTCGGTCGTATTCGGAAGTAGCTTGTAGACTTCGGACGAGAGCGAGTTTGCAACGGGGTATGGAACAGCTTGCGCGAACTCCTGCACGAGCCAACCATTATTACGACTTGTTTCAAACATGATTGAAGGCCCGCTACTTCCTCGCGCTTCGAAATTAAGTACCAAGCCGACGTCGCGGGCCCACGGATGTTCCGTCATGAAAGCATTCGAACCGAGTAGACCCTCTTCTTCACTGTCCGTAAAAAGAAAAATCACATCATTGCGGAGCGGCGGTCCGGATTTGAGTGCGCGCAGCGTTTCCAACATTGCCGCGACGCCGGAGCCGTCGTCGCTGGCGCCGAATGCCTGGGCCTTCGAGTCGTAGTGGGCTGCAAGTAGAAGCGCTCTCGTATTGCCTGTTCCTTGCAGTCGGGCCAACACGTTTTGCGTGGTTGCCGCTAACAGCATCGAGTCTGCATCTCTGTTTGCGACGGTAGTGGTTTGAATTGTTGGTTGGAGGCCGTCAGTCGCGAGTGTGTTGAAGATATAGTCGCGAACAACGTTATGCTCGATCGAGCCGATCGGGTGCGGCTGTTTTGCGAGAGCTTGAACGTGGCTCATGGCACGACCCGAAGAGAATTCTGTGGGCGGAGCCGTGACAGCTACAGCAGACGGAGGATTGTCTCCGCGCAAACTGAGGACCAGCCAGGACATCAGAAACAAAAATGTCAGGATGGCGGCTGAGTGTCTCAGCTCCAGTCCGACACTACCCGACCGCGTCGTTGAGAGCGTTTGATCCATACTCGTGATCTGCGTGTAATTTTGGAAAAAAAGAGGGTGACTAAATGTGTTGAGCTAGCGCCGGGCAAAGCTTCCGCACTTTGCACCATGAGGCAAATTGGTACATCGGGGTTAGCTTTGAAAGACGAGGGTCAAACCCTCGTAAGCGGGAGCTACCGGAGTGTCAGGATCTCCAAGTATCTCCTTTAGGAAGAGCCCCTGGAAAGAGCCCAAGTTCGACTGACCTACGAAAAGAATATTTCTCACGCAACGGCGCAAAGCCGCGTTTTACAGCGTTCTTTGCACCATTGCGCCGTTGCGTGAGAAATCTCGTCAACCTACTTTTTCAAGCCACTCACTCTCAATCATTAAACGACCCTGATAATTGATGGCAGTCAGCAGAAGTTCCACTCGCTCACCTGCCTGAATGTTTCGCTCAACAATTCCGACGAGAGCTTTCCATGGTCCATCTTTGATCCTGACCGCATCGCCTGGTTTCAAAGGTTCGCCCACTTTAAAGAATCCATCGTCCCCGACACGCGCTTGCAGAACTTCGATTACCTCTGGATCAATTGGCGCGGGCTTCGAGTTGAAACTCACCACTTTAAGTACGCCTCTGGTAAAGCTGACTCTGCGAAGTAATCTCTCCGGATCAAAAAGAGCGAAGATATATCTTGGGAAGAGTGGTCTTGAGATATACGTAACTGCTCCCGTGAATTGATTGCGTCGACATTCTTTAATCTTAGGATTGAAACATTCTATGTTTGATGATTGCAGGTTGTAATACGCACGGTCTTCCTGTTTAGCGTTAGTGCAGATCGCGAACCACTGCGCTGCCTCAACTCCAGATTGCATATTCGTTACATTTGCATCTACCGGCATTACTGTCATGCACTCCTCGCGATTCAAGTTTTCTTTTGTGAGTGAAAACGGTTTGTTCGATTTGCGTGAGAAAACGACTATTCCTTTTTTGCTCTGAGCTTTGCGTCGATTGAAAAACCACATATCAGCAACCCGTGTTCGTTTCACTTGACTGTTCTCGCTGCAAAGTCCTTGGGGAGAAAGTTCATCGTCTTCTGAGCAGCAGTAAGATGCGCCGGCCGGAAAGCTCCGAGTCCGGTGTTACATACTTATGCTTTGTTTGGGAGGCCGTGAGATGGCCTTGGGGGTTAGAACCATCCGATTAATTTCTGAGCATGATCCTTTTACAGGAAACCGACAGCGCGTGTCTGTAAGAAACTGACGGTGTGTTACCGACATAAAACTCATGCCTGTGCCTGTAGGACGCTGGCTGAAGCGTTCGGAAACTGTTTGATCTTATCTCGGATTATTCGATAGCACTCACACGATTTTTCTTCGAGCTTGGCCGGATCGAGAATCACGATCTTGCCACGGCTATAGCGAATCAGACCCGCTTTCTGTAGCGAACCAGCCGCCACAGTAACACCTGTCCTCGGCACCCCCAGCGCATTAGAGATCACCTCGTGAGTTAGATTCAGCGTATCGGAGTTCACGCGATCTTGAACCACTAACAACCAGCCGCTAAGTGCTTCCTCCACTGTGTGAAAGCGATGACACACTGAGGATTGCGAGATCTGCGCCATTAGCATATTTACATACGCGAGCATCAGATCGTGCAGCGCCTCTCCCTTGTCAAACTCTTCCTGGAGAGTCTCCATCTTGATTCGCCATGCATCAGTTGCAACGGGTGCAGTGACGTCGTACGGAATTACTGCCGTCTTATTGATCACGGTATGCCCGACAATGCCTTCGTTGCCGACCGATGCCAGTTCCATGCTGGCTCCGGTTTCAGTGGTTGAAACCAGCGACAACAAACCGTTTAGCGGAAAGTAGGCATAACGAATCGTATCGCCCGCGACATAAATGACTTCACCCTTGTCGAGGTGGACTCGTTCCAGTTGTTCTACAAGACGCCTAAACTCGGATTGTGGCAGTGCTTCTAGAATCTTATTCCCAATATCCACTTGCCTTTGAACAGCAGGCATAGTTCGCTCCTAATCAAAAACACAACAGGAGTTTTTTTATACTGGGCGTTTACAACAGATCCAGTGAGGACTTGAGGGGCAGCTGTTGGTGGTGGGGAGTATAAGCTTTTACTTTCGGATGTCAATACGTCGGACCTTCCCACATTCGCATTGACACACTGTACTCTAACAACCGGGAACGTTTGCATCGCGAAGCTATACAATCAGTTATTTTTGTGTTGCGGTGTCGAAGCGTTAAGCTATAGCCGTGTTATCTGTGGCAAATAAAGTACAAGGAGCAATTATGAAACCTAAATCCAAGATCGAAGACACAACGAAAACTGACATCATCGTACATCCTCTTCAAGAGACTGAACTCTCCACCGCCGACACGGTCATGCGACTCGCGTTCGGTACGTTTATCGGTCTGCCAGATCCGATGGCTTTCATGGGCGACGCTTCCTACGTCCGAACCCGATGGCTCGCGAATCCGAACGCTGCTTTTGCTGCTGAAGCTGCCGGCGAAATTATCGGTTCGAATTTCGCCACTAACTGGGGCAGCGTTGGCTTCTTTGGTCCATTGACGATCCGTCCCGACTTTTGGGACCGCGGCGTCGGTAAGCGTTTGATGGAACCCATCATGGAACTTTTTGATAAGTGGGAAACGAGGCACGCAGGTCTTTTCACTTTCCCGCACAGCCAAAAGCATATTGGTCTCTATCAAAAGTTCGGATTCTGGCCACGCTTTTTAACCGCTGTCATGTCAAAACCAGTCGAGCAGAGGAAGAGCGGATCGCAGTGGACGAGATTTTCCGAAGTCCCAACCTCTGAGCGCGACGCCCTCTTGAGCGCGTGCCGCGAAGTCACCGATGCGATTTATGAAGGTCTGGACGTCGCTCATGAAATCCGCGCCGTTGCTGCACAAAACCTCGGCGATACCATCCTTTTATGGGACAACAGCAAGTTGGTGGCACTGGCTGTCTGCCATGTTGGACCAGGGACGGAAGCAGGAAGCGACGTTTGCTACATCAAGTTTGGCGCGGTGCGCCCGGGGCCAACAGCGGAAGAGTATTTCAGTCGCTTGTTAGAAGCCTGTGAAGAGATGGCTTCATCGCAACACGTGTCGCGTCTCCGCGCCGGCGTTAACACGGCGCGTCACGAAGCGTATCGGCAAATGCTCGCACGCGGATTCAGAGCGGACATGCAGGGCCTGGTGATGAGCAGGCCGAACGAGGCGGGATACAACTGGCCCGGTGTCTATCTTATCGACGATTGGCGCTGAGGATCAGGCAAGTCATGGATCAGATGGTTGCAATTGTGGGGCGTAACTGACTCGACGCATCTCAAGTATTTGGCCCTGGTCCAACTTGCCTTCCACCAATTCATAGCCGAGCAGCGCAAACACGCGCCCACGCACAAACAGCGGTCTGGCATTGCCGTACCAGTCTACACAGGAGGCGCGACACTGATCATCCGCCGCTTTATCAGGGTGGGAATCGAGTTCACCGAGCACACGAAACTCAAGCGCTTCGTTGCGCAAAAATAGCAGCGCGGCTGAAGTCTCAAACAAATGACGATAGCCAGGCCCGGCCGGTTTGCTAATCGGCAACCCAAGTGTTCCGGAGTCTTCACCATCCGGCCTGTAAAAGAAACCGTGACTACGCGTTTCCCCTTGCGACGCATCCTCGCGCGTGTAACGCGAAACAATCGCAGGCTGTTGGTTCAAGCGTATTGAAGTAAAGTGGAGATCCTTTCCATCAGTGCCGACGACGACCGCGCCCTTGCCCATCCGTTCAATGCGATCGACACCGTGTAGCAGGTCCAATTTATGTAACGTGCCGCGCAACCACTCGACTATGAAAAGCTCGTTGTTGGATGATGTGAGTTCAGGAAATCCCCAGCTACTGCCGGTACCGTAGATCAGATAGTCGCCGACGAAACGATTTTGGAAGTACTTGCCCGCCGGTCTCGGGAGTTGCTGGTAACTTGTTGCGGGAACCATCGTGCTGCCATCGGAAAAACTCGAGAGCGGAGTGCGCATCAGCGCGACGTCTCCTTCGGCAACTTCAGCGGCCCACATGCCATCGCCTTTCGCTTCCGAACGCACCAGCACGTTTAAGTGGCGATCTTCACTCTGCAAGAACGAAAACTGATCCACTGGAGCACCAGACACGCGCAGCGCGCCCGGGCGAGAGCCATCGAGCGGCATCCGAAACAGCAGCGACGGGGATTGCTTTTTATTATTGGACCATGAAGCAGCCCAAACATACACCGAGTCCCCTGAAATGTAGAAGATGTTGCCCGGCGGGCCGATGACTGATGTTGCGCGGCAATCGAAACCGCCATTGGCGAGGTCGCAGATCGTGACCGTGTGCAGGGTTACGCCGTAATCATTATCAAAGTCAGCTTCCGGACGATAAATGCGAGTCGCATTAACGATAGGGCGAAACTCCGCGGCCGTTGCATCCTTGTGCCATTTGCGCAGAGCCGGAAATGATTTATACGGATCTCCTTCGGTGGCAGCATACCAGTTGAGCGGAGTGTAGAAGATTAGTTGACTGCCGATAAGCCGGCTCGCGTAGTTACGGGATGAGTAGTAATCATTTGAACGCAGGTGATATGTAGATCGATAAGTGAGTTGTCCCTCTGCGTCAACGTTGAATAAGCCGATTTCAGTGCCGTTGCGTTCATAACTATATCCGATGACGACGATCGTATTTCCTGATACAAGCATCTCGTCATACCAAGTCTGATGCGGATCGATATCGGGGCCAAATGCATCAATCGTTGAGACGGGTCTCAATGCGCCGTCTCCAATTGCGACGGTAAAGAGCCGGCCGCGACGCAATAAGACAAGATGGTTGCCATGCAGCTTGACGATACCGCCTTCGTCAACGCCTTGGACCTGCGTATTCGTGATCGATTCGTCATGCTCCGCGGAACCTACCACACTTACCGATTCAGCCACCATGTCCACGTTCTGCTCAGCTTGCACAGCACGCTTTTTCTTCTCGGACAGCTTTCGAAAGTAGCGTCGCAACTCACGCTCTGATCTGAACGACTTCATTTTTTTCGGAGGTGTCGCGACAGCGAGTGTGCTCGTAGACAACAATAGTCCGAGAGTAAGGAGCAATAAGAATAAATTTTTCATGGCTCTGAGGCGAAGCAGGCAATGAAAGCCTGCCTGAGAAGATCAGCCACGGATCGGAAAGTGCGTTCGTCCGTGTTACCGGGGAGCGACAACTCCTTTGACTCGCTCTACGAGAAAAAGGATGTCTTAGTCTTGGTCCAGCTTTGACTCGAAAGTGCGAAACGCTGTTGGATATAGTCAGTACCACCTGCGGTAGCGGGTGGGTAAAGTGATCAGTTCAATCTTCGATGAGCTTCCAAAGCGAGACGGACTGATGGTTCGCGCTGAACACGTAAAGCGCTTTCCCATCTTTGGTCCAATCCGCTGATAACACAGTTTTTCCGTGTGTCATCTTGATCTTGCCCATCAAATCGACGCGGATCAGCGGATGCACAACGGTCTGTAGCAGCTCACCCGTTCGCGAATCGAAGATCTTCACAAA
>DASUYO010000261.1:0-7827 GCA_036377375.1 Pyrinomonadaceae bacterium | reverse complement strand
GTCGAGTCGGATTTTTCGGGTGTGCTTTGTCCGAAGGTATGTGGCCCATTAACTTCAAGAAGATCGCTGCCGAATGTTTATACGCGGGAATTGGCGGACGAAAGGCTACACAACCAAGCTGCTGCAATGCGTCCGACAGTGCGTAATAAGCCGGATTGCCCGTCTCCCAGTAACGGTCGCGCTCAGCGAATTTTTCTGGTGCGAATGTCGCAAGACCAAGCAGGTAATCGGAACCATACTCAATCATATCGATGGCCAAATCGTTGCCGGTGTAAATCCTGAACTCCGGTCGTACCTTATCCCGCAGCGCCAATCGCTCTAATTCCTTTATTCGATCTAATGAGGAATGCTTTAATCCGACTAACTCGGGAATGTCCATCAGCCCCCGCATTGTTTCCTCGTCGAAGATCTCGCCATTGGGCGCGAAGACAGGAGCGAGTTCAAAACAAAGCACTTCGTTGAAACCCCGACAGATCTCCTGGTAACACCTGACCTTTTCTCGCGACGAAAGGTGATGCGCGCGAGCGGTCTGAACAATGATGGGAGTCCCTCCATGCTCGATGATCAGATCAATCTTCCGGCGATAGAGTGCAACGACATCACCGTCGAGCCGCTCGCTGTACGCACCGGCCACAAACTTTGTATTCGCAGGTAGAGCTTCACGCGTCCATTTCAACACGAGTTGCTGTTCTTCTTCAGACAAGTAATTGACGTAACCCGTGTCCATGTTCACGGCATTGATGAGACCGGCGGAATGCGTACGCAGCAGATGATTCTTAAAGGCTTCAACAGCTATAGCTCCATTATCATCAAACGGCAGTAACGCGGCGGCGATTCCCGTTATCTTTCGACGCGGTCGTACCTGGCTCAAAATCTCTTCAATGTTCATCTTCTGGTCGCCTTAAGTTTCTTTAACTTATCTGCGTCACTTGAGTGTTTGTAATGCGGATCCAACGGATAGCAGCCGGACGGTAGGCCGGCGCGTGGCGCCGTTGTGCAGTCGCTGAACGTACGGCAAACGGCTTTACGTTGCAACGTTCTACCTTCGAGAATGTCCAGCAATAACGATGGGTATGCAAGCATCATTCGGCCCATGCCGACGCAGTCGGTCCCGCCTTCCTTGATCGCCGCCTGCGCAACATACGGTAAAAACTCCTGGAGGTAGCTGTATGCTGATCCAACAACAATCAACTCTGGAAACTGCTGTTTCAGATCGCGGGTTACTCGCATTTGTCGAGCCACTCCAACGAGCGGATCCTCGGGTGAAGAATAGCCGTCGGATGGAGGGTAAAACGCGGGTCGTTGAATGTGTGGATTGTAGTACGGACTGCCCGCGGAAATGTTGACAAGTTTCACCCCGAGATCGCGAAGTAGCGACAGGAATTTGATCGGCTCAGTGAGATCCGGCTCGAGTGGATTATCCACGTTTACGCCAAATCCCCAACGATAAGGAAGCAGACCATCACTCGGTTCTGGAGTTCCATACCGTTCTGGTGATGAGCCTTTATGGAAGGGAATCGTATCGAACGCGGAAAGTCGGACAGCGATCGATAGTGTCGGGCTCGCGGCACGAATAGCAGTTGCAATCTCACGTAAAAATCGAGTTCGATTCTCAATACAACCCCCGAACTCGCCTAAACGCGTGTGTGCACTAAGAAGTTCATGGCCCAGGTAACCGTGACAATGCTTTATATCAACAAAGTCAAAACCTGCCTGCGTTGCGACAACTGCTGCATTATGGAAATCTTCAATTATTTCCCTTAGCTCATGATCGGTAAGCACTGGATAATCCGCAGAGATATCCAGACGACGGTCCAGGATCGGATGGTGATACACGATCTTCGGCTCTGGACGATCGTGAGCGTCTGGACGGCTGTATCGACCTGAGTGAGTGAGTTGAAGACCGATAAGGAGATCCGTCGTAGAGCCAACCGCTCGCTCGTGTGCAGTGATCAGTGTTTCTCGCAGTCGGCTCAAGTCATCACGGGAATGTTTGTTGATGACGAGTTGGTTGGGATTAGCACGACCGTCGTGTCGTACCGCAACGGCTTCACCTCCCCAGATGAGTTTTGCGCCGCTCGCTCCAAAACGTTCCCACCGACGAAAGGTCAATTCCGTGGGTCGCCCGTCATGGGTGCCGTCCCATCCTTCCATTGGCTGTGCAACGATCCGGTTGCCGATTTTAATATTACCGAGATGAATCGGCTGAGCTAGTGGTGAAGCCTCGCCGCGGATCAGCTCGTCGTCACACGGGATGTCGATTTGACGTTCGGCCAGATAGCGGCGAAAACTCTCGACGTCACGCAATCCGCCAAGATGTATGTACGAAAGCTTCGCCACGGGTGTCTGCTGGAGTTTAGAACGTCATCTATGAAGATGCTCGCTCTCAAGGTAGAGTGATTTCGTGCGAAAGTCGAATGCCTGAAGGGCCGAAATACATTTCGCCCTTTCAGGGCTGGAATTAAACTTTGATTACCTTCGAGGGGCGACGCGCTCCGCTTCGCTTCGCGCTTGCCCCTGGCTTTCATATTCCGCGCCTTTGGCGCTGCAATTCGTATGTTTGCTGACTTTTGAGGAAAAGCCCTGTTACATGCCGCTCCTACGGAGCGGGATAACTGATTAGCTTGGGCTATAAACATCTTGCTCTCCCGAAGCAAAGAATGATTGCGACTGAAACTCAATGAGAGGTGTTTATGAAGTTTGCCAGGATCATTTTTCTTATCGCGGGCGTATATGGACTTGTTGTAATGCTGCCGCAGTATTTTCTTGAAGACAGGATCGGACGTGACTCGCCGCCGCCGATCTCGCATCCCGAGTTTTATTACGGCTTCATTGGCGTGACCGTCGCGTGGCAAGTTCTGTTTCTCATCGTGTCAAGGGATCCTGGGCGATATCGCTGGATGATGATTGCCGCGGTTTTGGAAAAGGCAGTATTCGTCATTCCCGTCGTCATTCTTTTCTTGCAGGGTCGGATAACGTCGTTAGTGCTCGCGCCGGCGGGCATTGATTTGATACTTGGAATTCTGTTTGTTATCGCGTTCATCAAGACGCGTGATGTTACTATCGAGCCATGAAAGCTGTTGTTATTACTCGTTTCGGTGGGCCTGAGGTTTTGGAAATTCAGGATGTTCCGGATCCAGAGCCTGGGCCAGAGGAAGTTCTTGTTCGCGTGCGGAGTACCGGGCTCAATCGCGCAGATCTTTTGCAGAGGTTAGGTCGATATGCTGCGCCGCCGGGCGCTCCCGAGAATATACCCGGACTGGAATTTGCCGGCGAAGTGGCAGAGTTGGGAACCAACGCTCACCGCGGGCATCAAGGGGAACGCGTTATGGGGATCGTCGCCGGCGGAGCGCATGCGGAATTTGTGACGGCGCATCAGGATGCAGTGGCCGCGGTGCCAGCAAATCTCGAATGGCGTGCCGCAGGTGCTATTCCTGAAGTGTTCATAACCGCACATGACGCTCTTCAGCAGGCAGGATTCAAAGCCGGAGAAAACGTCCTGGTCCATGCAGTTGGAAGCGGAGTCGGGCTCGCCGCAACACAACTCGTCAGAGCTTTGGGAGGACGTGCCTTCGGCACCTCCCGCACGCCCGACAAAATCGAGCAAGCGAAACCATTCGGTCTTGAGTCGGGATATGCAGTTCCGGAGCCGAGCGCGTTAACCGGACTTTCTGATTTTGCCGAGAAGGTTACCGGCGGCCGCGGATTTGATGTCGTTCTCGATCTGAATGGAGGTCCATATTTCGCCGCCAGCCTCGAAGCTATGGCCCATGGTGGCCGGATCATCCTCATCGGTGGGGTCGCCGGCGGTAAGGCTGATGTTGACCTCTATCAGATCCTGCGCAAACGTCTACATATCATCGGTACAGTACTCCGCGCACGATCTCTAAACGAGAAGATTGCAATTACCGCCGCATTCGCGCGAGAAGTTGGACCACTGCTGGCTAACGGAACGATTCAACCAGTAATCGATTCTCTCTTCCCACTCGAAAAGATCCAGGATGCTCATCGACGCCTCGAATCCAACGAGACGTTCGGCAAGGTTGTACTCACGATGTAGGAGCTTTAGCTGGATTGCGTAAAAGTTCAGAGTTCAAGCTTTAGCTTGCATGCGTGGATGTCAAAGCCGCAAGCTAAAGCTTGAACTCTGAACTTTTCTTCAAATCATCCAAAGTTCGCCGTGATCTGCACGACGATTGCACACGACCACCCCGTCTCGTTTTCACACGCCGAAGCCACCGTCAATCGTGAGACATGCGCCGGTAACGTATGCACCTTCCGCACTCGCAAGGTAAGAGACCATAGCGGCGACTTCATCACCTTCGCCGTAGCGTTTGATGGCCAGGTAACCTGTCAATAACTGAGCGAAGTCGCCGTTCGCAGGGTTCATGTCAGTGTCGATCGGTCCGGGCTGGACCACGTTAACGGTGATGCCGCGCGGCCCCAGATCGCGGGCGAGACCGCGCGTCAGTCCTGCTACGGCCGCTTTGCTCATACCGTAAACGCTACCACCAGCAATCGGCATACGGTCGGCGTTGATGCTGCCGATCGTGATGATGCGACCGCCGTCATTCATGTGGCGCGAAGCCTCCTGGGCGGCGACGAAGACGGCACGGACGTTTACCGCGACAGTACGGTCAAATTCTTCAAGTGAGAATTCATCGAGAGGTTTGAAGATGGCGATGCCGGCGTTGTTAACCAACACATCGAGCCTGTCAAAAGCCTTCACCGTTTGATTCACAGCGTTCTTCACCGCGTCGGGATCGTTGTTGTCAGCTTGGATTGCGAGCGCGCGACCGCCTGCCGCACCTATCGAGCGTACGACTTCATCGGCTTTCTCTTTCGCACTGCTGTAAGTGATGGCGATCGCGGCACCATCGGCCGCGAGGCGTTTCGCGATCGCCGCTCCGATACCACGCGAGCCGCCGGTGACGAGGGCGACTTTGCCGTCAAGCTTCTTTGAGTTTGTGCTCATGCTATTTCTCTCCTTATCTCAAGATCCAGTATTCTGGGCGTTCGGGTCGCACCTGCTCGGGACGGATGGTTACGCATGTTACTCCACTTGATTTGTATCGTGAACTGAAGAATGCCTGAAGCTAAAAGAAAAATACGCTGGTCGTCCGCATGGGCCGATGCCCGGGAACTGGTTTGGGCGCATCGCCGCCGCCTCGTACTTGGCGCCGGCCTCATGATCGTTAACCAGGCGATGGGCCTGGTGTTGCCTGCTTCAACCAAATATTTGATTGACGTTGTAATCGGGCAAGGCCGCACTGACTTACTCTGGAAGATTGCGCTCGCAGCGGGAGGCGCGACAATCATTCAAGCCCTGACGTCCTTCAGTCTCTCACAAGTATTGGGTGTCGCGGCCCAACGTGCGATCACCGAGATGCGCAAAAAGGTCCAGGCGCAGATTTCGCGATTGCCAATTAGCTACTTCGATTCTACTCAGACAGGCAAATTGATTTCGCGGATCATGAACGACGCCGAAGGCATCCGAAACCTCGTCGGCACCGGACTGGTGCAACTCGTCGGCAGCGTCATCACTGCTGTAGTCGCTCTCGGTATTTTGTTTTGGCTCAATTGGCGTCTGACTTCGATCACGATTCTCGTGCTCGGCGGATTTGGTGGCGCACTTGCCTATGCCTTCACCCGATTGCGTCCACTATTCCGCGAACGAGGCGAGATTACGGCAGCGGTGACGGGCCGCCTGGCCGAATCGTTGGGAGGCATACGCATAGTCAAAGCTTACACGGCGGAGAAACGCGAGGCGCTGACCTTCGCGCGTGGAGCTCATAAACTTTTTCGCAACATCGCCAAATCGATGACAGGCATATCAGCCACGTCAGCCTTTTCATCTCTCGTGATCGGCGCCGTAGGTGTCGTGATCATTTTGGTCGGCGGTAATTCGGTCGCGAACGGGCAAATGACTGTTGGCGATCTTTTTATGTACGTGATGTTCACCGGAATGATGGCCATGCCGCTGATTCAATTCGCGGCCATCGGCACACAGATCACCGAAGCGTTCGCCGGACTCGATCGCATTCGCGAAATCATGAACATGCGGACAGAGGATGAAGAAGATTCTATCCGCGAGCCTCTGCGCGAAGTTCAGGGCGAAGTGGAATTCGAGAACGTGTCTTTCGAGTACAACTCCGGAGTGCCTGTGCTGAAGAATATTTCTTTCACGGCGTTGGCCGGTTCGACTACAGCGCTGGTTGGTTCCAGCGGTTCCGGCAAAAGCACGCTCATCAGTCTCGCGATGAACTTCAATCAACCTCTTTCAGGAAAGATCAGAATTGACGGCAAAGACTTACAGGCTCTACGGCTGCGTGACTTTCGTTCTTATCTCGGCGTGGTGATGCAGGATAACTTCCTGTTCGACGGGACCATTGCCGAAAACATTTCCTTCTCCAATCCGAATGCAACGATCGATGAAATCAGGGAAGTGAGCCGCATCGCTCATTGTGAGGAGTTCATTGAAAACTTTGAGCTGAAGTACGACACGATTGTCGGTGAGCGCGGAGTAAAGTTATCTGGTGGTCAGCGTCAACGCATAGCGATCGCGCGTGCAATTCTTGCCAATCCAAAATTGCTGATTCTGGATGAAGCCACTTCGAGTCTCGACAGTGAGAGTGAAGCGATGATCCAGGATGGGCTACGTTCGTTAAGGCGAGGACGAACAACCTTCGTTATCGCGCACCGGCTCTCAACGATTCGCAGCGCCGATCAGATCCTGGTCCTGGAAGGCGGCGAGATCGTCGAGCGTGGTACGCATGAAGATCTGCTTGCAGCCGGTGGTCGGTATCGGCAACTTTACGATAAGCAGTACAACCTGGAACGTAACCAATTTATCAATCCCGGAGAAGATTTCACGCCCGAGCCACAGCATGCAGTCGGCACCTCACGTCTTTCGAATTTGTAGCCACAAAAAGGCACAAAAAGCGCAAAAGCTAACTCCGAACATCAGCTAAATAATTTGTGCTTTATGTGCCTTTTTGCGGCTGTTTTTGGAATGTGAATGAAATGAGCCTGGGCAGGTTGGCGTGATCTTCGTCATGCCACCACTCCTTCATCGCGCGCAATGAAAAGCCGTTTTGTTCAGCCGAGTCAGTGAAGTCTGACAGGTGATGAACGAATGCGGGAATTTCCGTCGTCGTGTCTTCACGTTGAAAATTTGCCTGCGTACCCTTGTATTGCCGGAAAGGATGAAGCTCGCTAATAAAGAACAATCCTTCTTCCGCGAGCGCCTGAGATGCTTCATGAAAGATTGGACCAAGATTCTCCACATGTTCGAGCACCAGGTTACAAACAATTAATTCGAAAAAGTTCTGTTTGCACGGCCATGGACTTGTCAAATCAGCAACAACAAATCCAACGTTGTCTGAATCTACTTTGAGTCTTGCCTGTCTTAACATTCCTGTCGAGAAGTCAATCGCCAGGATTGTGCGCGCAATGCGAGCCAGGAAAGCCGTGTTCTTTCCAGTCCCGCAACCAATCTCGATTACATTCAGATACGACTTGTCGCCGAGCGAAGACTTAGTTGCGAGCTGGTCGAGGTCGCGCGTGAGGTTTCGATCCGAATCATACGTCGTGGACCAAAGACTATAGGCATCTCGAATACTCACTTCTTATAAATAGCACAAAAACATCCACAGATTACACGGACTATCTGTGTAATCTGTGGATGGTTCAAAAAGTCATGATGGCGGCTAACGCTGTACTAAAGGCGTTGCCGTAGTTGTGAACTGCAACGGCCCGACGCTGAGGTTAACCACCTTGATGACGTAGGTCCCACCCTGCGTTACCGGCGCATCGATGACAGCAGTT
>DASUYO010000260.1:0-4652 GCA_036377375.1 Pyrinomonadaceae bacterium | reverse complement strand
TGACCTGCGCGTTCACGACTCATGTAGTGGTGCGCAAGACGCCGTAACTCCTGTTCAACTACCGGCAGCAACTTGTCGAGCGCCGCCCGGTCGCCGTTGCTCCAGTCAACCAGCAACTGGGTCACTTCATGTGTCAGGGCTTCCGTCATCCTCAAACCCGTTCCTTGCGAGGGGCTGGCGAATTTTATCGCAGGCTGGTCAGCACTCAAAAAAATTTCCTCATGGCCTGAGCCGCTTTCGCCGCAATTCCCGCTTAGAGGGTGTAGGTCACCACTGCTGAGGAGACGACCATGACACGCTACGTTTTTATCGAATCGCGAGACCCATTCGAATCATGCGATACGAAGTTCATTGAAGAAACAGCCATCGCCGTCAAGGAACGCGGTCACGACGTGACGGTGTTTCTCGTGCAGAACGGTGTGCTCGCCGCAAGGCAGAACACCGGCCGGCTCGGGCGTCTGGCAGAAGCCGGCGTGACGTTGCTGGCAGATAACTTCTCACTGCGTGAGCGCGGCATAAAGTCAGAGGAGCTCGCACATGGCATTCAGGAGTCGGGAATCAGCAAGTTAGTCGAGGCAATTGTGCAAGAGCACACGAAGGCTATCTGGCACTAGTCAAAGGAGGGAACTATGAAAGAGCGAAGTCTGACGCTCGCGCTGATGGATCCGCCCTACGAGTCGGCGAATTCGACTACGGCGCTGCGAATCATTTCCGTGGCACTTGAGCAGGGGATCAATGTCAACGTGTTTGCTTACGAGGGCGCTGTTTGCCTGCCATTGAAAGACCAGTCGCCACACGCGAATCCAGTAAAAGGAACCACAGTCGAGGAAGAAGAACACCCAACCACGAAAGCATTCGTCAGTTCGCTCCTGGCAATCGGCAAAGATGGACCACTCCTGACTTGGGTTAACTGTGGACTCTGCGTGGATGAACGTGGCGCAGCGAATGTCGTCGACGGCGTGAAGCGCGGTAGTCCCGCTGACTTCTTCAAGATGGCCAGCGAATCAACCAACACACTCGTAATTCCGACCAAATGAGCAGGAGCTGAGTATGAAAATTCTAAACGTTGTCGAAACAGCTTACCGCGCCACACTGGAAGAACAGGACGACACGATTCTGTGGCTGAGTGGCGCTTTGAAGAACTCGGGTGCTGAACTTGGCGTGCTGCTCAGGGCCAACGCCATCAACTACCTCGTGCCGCAGGAATGTCCGCCAGTGAAGATTGGGACAATCGGAATCAATCATCCAGCGCGGCCAAACGAAGACCTCACGCGGTTACAGGACAAAGGCGTAACGGTTTTCGCAGTTCGCGAGGATATTGAGGATCGCGGTGTGAACCTTTCGAATTGTTTAACCGGAGTGAAATTCATCCGGCGCAGCGATATCGCACTGTTGATGGACGACTACGATCAAGTCTGGCACTGGTGACAAATATCTCAACCCGACAAAGGAGATTCAAATGAAAGCACTCTTATTTTCAATTCTCGTTCTGACGCTGACCTTCACGGCATCTGGAGCAACAACCGCTGATGACCAACTCTCAGCTCAGAATCTCGCCGATCTTGCACGGGCACGAGCGGCCACCGCGAGATTTCACAGCGTCGAGCAAGCTGAAGCTGAAGGCTATATAAACCTCAACTTCTGCGAGGAAGGAGAGGGCTGTCACTGGTTGAAGCCGTCGCTGCTGGATAACGAATTCGATCCGACGCAACCGGAGATACTGCTATACCTTCCCGACGGAGACGGATGGCGATTAGTGGGCGTGGAGTATGTAGTTCCGTTAACGCTGTCGCCTGGCGTCGCGCCTGAGGGATTTAGTGGCAACGCAGATCACTGGCGAGAAGACAGCGAAGGAGTCGGACTGTGGGAGTTGACGGCCTGGATTTGGTTGCACAATCCGAACGGCATGTTTGAGCAACACAATCCTCGTGCGTAATGCACTTCGAAGAATTCAACTGTAGGGGCGGGCCCTCCGTGGCCGCCCGTTGTCCCAGCGGGCGCTTTAATCAACGACGGGCGGCCACGGAGGGCCGCCCCTACAGTTGATCCAAGGAGGATCAATGAAGATTTGCATCGTCATTTCTCTTCTGCTCTTGAGCGCCAGTGCCGGCTATAGTGTTACGCTGGACCAACAATTAACAACCGTGCTGGCGCGACATGGTTTCACAGGCCGAATCGAATCAACTCTCGAACAGCGGCTCGGCCGCAAGGTCGATAATCAATTAGCCGATCTCGGCAGGCTACTCTTCTTCGACACCGTCACTGGATTGAACAACGACAACAACTGCTCCGGCTGCCACTCACCCACACACGGTTTCGGAGACACACAGTCCATCGCGATCGGAATCGACAACAATGGCATCGTCGGTCCCGATCGTTCCGGTCCGCGAAATCAACGACGCACACCGATGGTTATAAACACGGCGTTCTTTCCGAACCTGATGTGGAATTCGCGCTTCGCTGCTCTCTCGCATAACCCATTTGATAACAGCGCCGGCTTTCAGTTTCCCTTGCCCGAAGGATTAACGCTGTCATACCAGCCACACTTGCTCGTGGCCCAGGCTTTCATTCCTCCGACAGAACGAGTTGAAGTTGCCGGCTTCACGTTTCCCGGAGACAATTTCGACATTCGTAACGAGGTCCTCAGGCGCATAAACAATGTGCCGGAATATCGGAAGCGTTTTGGAAAGATCTTTCCCTCTGTTGGTGATGGTGAACCGATTACCTTCGACATGTTTGGGTTGGCAATTGCTGAATTTGAGTTTTCACTTGTCTTTGCAGACTCACCGGTAGACGAGTTCGCACGAGGTCAGAAGAATGCGCTGACTGACGACCAGAAAAGAGGCGCATTACTCTTCTTCGGCAGCGCTCGTTGCGTCGAGTGTCATCAGGTTGCAGGCAATTCGAACGAAATGTTCAGCGACTTTGCACAGCACGTAGTCGGCGTTCCGCAGATCACGCCGGTTACCGGTAATGTACTGTTCGATGGACCAGCACAGAATGAAGACTTCGGACTGGAGCAAATCACAGGAAATCCAGCGGACCGTTACAAATTCCGGACGTCGCCACTTCGGAACGTAGCGCTGCAACCAACCTTTTTCCACAATGGGGCGTTTACTCGACTGGAAGATGCGATTCGCCATCATCTGGATGTGTTCACATCAGCGCGCAACTACAATTCTGAAGCTGCGGGTGTAGACGCGGACCTGAGGGCGCCAATGGGTCCAATAGAACCGGTGCTGGCTCGCGTCGATCCGCTTTTGGCCACTCCGATCAAACTTAGCGATGATGAATTTCAGCAACTGGTTGATTTCGTGCGCAATGGTCTGCTGGACAGAAGAGCGAAACCTGAAACGCTGAGGAAACAGATTCCGAAATCAGTTCCGAGTGGCTTCCCTGTTCTGCAATTTCAGTGATCCAAGGGTTTAGCCTGCGAAGCAGGTGTAAGCATAAAGCCTGGGGCGTGAGCCCCAGGATCAGAAGACAAATATTTTTCAGCCCGTGAAACGGGCGGCAGAGCTGTCACCCGCTTCGCGGGCTAATTGGACTTTGCCGTCGGACCCCTGGGGCTTGCGCCCCAGGCTTTATGCTTAAGCCAGCTTCGCTGGCTGAGACGACTACACAAATCTAAACAATCAATGCATCGCCACGGCGCCCTTTTTTGCGCGGACTCGTTTGAACAGAAACACCGGCGGGACGCATAGCAGACACAGAAACGCCAGCATTCGAAAGTTGTCGATGTAGGGCAACACCATCGACTGCCGCGCTACTGCTCCATAAATAATGCCGTAAGCTTGTTGGCTGTTGCCGCTGCCGGGTAGCGCGTGCGTTAGTTGCTGAACACGCTGCTGAACTTCCGGATCGTATGGATTGACGTTGCGCACCAGCGCCGCCTGCGGAACCCTTTCAGGGTTTCTCTTATTTTTATTTATAAACACCCAGGATTGTCGCTGCGCTCCAACCGCTGGGCTGACATTGGCCAACGCCTTCGGCGTTTATTCCGCGCTGCGCACGCCGACTTCATCGATGTGTCGTAAGAGATCGGCGGGGTCGTTATACACGCGATATGCGCCGGCTCGCTCCAGCTCTTCACGGCCGTAGCCGCCCGACAGTAAGCCGACACCCAACGCACGCGCGCGCCGTGCAGCGAGCAGATCCCAAATGCTGTCGCCCACGACAACCGCATCACTGATTGACACTCCGAGTTTCTCAGCAGCCGCGAGGAAGAGATCCGGATCGGGTTTGGCATGTTTGACCATGTCGCGCGTGATGATCGGAACATCATCGCCAACGCCGAGGAGATCAAGCGATAGACTCGCGCTTTCGCGCCGGCCACTGGTTGCGATGGACCATGGCACACCTGCCTTCGTCAGATACGCCAGCAGATCCTGAGCTCCAGGAAGTGCACGGACCTGTGACGCGTACCGTTTGAACGCTTCGCCGTGTACCTGATGTATGCGCTCCGCCTGTTCCGCCGAAGGCGTGAGTCCGATCTCACGCGCTAAAGCATTGACGAAGAGACCGCCGCTCATTCCGATCTGCCGGTGAATGCGCCACACCGCGAGATGAATTCCACCATCTTCAAGCGCCTCTCGCCACGCGAGTACGTGTTGATAGACGCTGTCGACGAGTGTGCCGTCGAGATCGAACAG
>DASUYO010000259.1:0-5865 GCA_036377375.1 Pyrinomonadaceae bacterium | reverse complement strand
TCGATCAACTCGTAGGCTGGAGCTTCATGAGCATCCGTCAATAAAATTACGTGACTCGACATGCTTGCGATTAAGTTCGGCTGCGCGGGCGTGCTGAAAGTGCGACCTTGTACTGACTGCTGTTTCCGTGTGAATCCTGTGCTTCGACTGTAAATTCTCGTGCATTAGCTGCAGCCGTAACCTGGACCTGAAAGGCGCCGTCGGGCGCTGCGATTGTTTCGCGGCCGCTTACACGGATCGTCGTGCCCGGTTCAGCCTTGCCGCGAACGAGATAAATACTGCCGCCTAACAGTTCAGTGCTGAGATTTGCGACTGCGACCTGAGAACCGGTGCCTTTGGTCTTAACGATAAACTTCAGCGGATCGCTCCAATCGCTCGCCTGTCCACTCGATGCGGTGGCTCTCACGCGCCAGAAATAAACTCCAGGACGAAGATCGTTCGCGCCAAATTCCGTCGCTATCAATTGATCTCGCTCGATAACTTTTCCATCCGCCACGAAGAACGGCGAGGTCGCAACTTCGACGCGGTAGTAAGCAGGCGTGCCTGACTGCGGTCGCTGCCATTTCAAAGCGACGCTCGCAGCGCCACCGGAGCTGACGTAAACCTCTTCCAGGTCGTGTGGCCTGGCAGGCTGTGGCACATCCAACAACTTCTGCGCCGGTGAAATGCGACCGGAGTTGTTTACAGAAACGTATTCACCGCCGCGAATCGATGCTTTATCACCCGCGCTGTTGCTGGTTTCAATCACACCGGTTGAGACGCGAATCTCTTCAGTGCCCTCCGGATTAACACCGAAGCTTGCGCTGGTCTGCTCGCCCATCGTGTTTTTGGTCTTGGGCGTTTCGACCACGTTGGTCGTGCCGTCTGCCTGTTGCTCAGTTCGAACTGATAACTGACCGCTATCCACCCTCACGTGAACATTTGTCTTCTTGCCGTCGTCGGCGCGGGCGTTGTCGCGCACGATGATCGTGCTGTTTGGTTTCACGAGCAGAGTCGAGCCATCTGCCAAGCCGATGCGCGCGCGGCCATTGGCCTGCGTCTGCACTGTGTCGCCGGGATAGAGCTCGGTATCGGCGTTAGCCGGGATCATTTCGCGAGTGGCCGCTCGGATAACCCGGACGTCACCCTCGAACGAGACGAACCTGGCGCCGGCGGGGTGGTTAATGACGGCGACGTTTCGGAAGGGATTGCCATACTTCCAAACGTAGAGGGCTGCGCCCGCGGCAAGGCCGCACAGCATGAAAATGGCGATTACCAGATAGACGAAACGCTTCTGAATAATCCACCAATCAAATGCAAAATGACTGGTCTTATTCCTTACCATTGTCTAATCGGCTGGAGAACGGCCCAACAGAACCGGGCCAGATGTGAGTCCAAACGGAGTCGCGGCGGTAACCCGCCGGATCAGGGCAGCAACACTACCAATTCAGGAATTTAGCATACGGGCGACGCGTTTTTCTACAGGTTTTTTGACCGGATTTACACGATTTTTCGTGATGAGCCGGATTTATCCTGTAAATCCTTTGAAAATCCTTCAATCCTGTCTGCGCCGGCTTGTGGCAGGTCGAAATCCGGTGGCAAGTCAACTGTGATGGTCGTGTCAGGTTCTGAGGTGATCAATAAAGACGCGACGACAGACCCGATGAGAACCAGGGCCACGAAACCCAGCGAGAACAGGATTGGAATGTAGAATCCGACGGCGCCCGCCAGCATTTTCAGGCCAATGAACGTGAGTACGATGGCGAGACCCGTCCGCAGGTAGCGAAACTTCTCCACCACGCCTGCCAACAGAAAGTACATCGATCTCAATCCGAGGATGGCGAAGACGTTGGACGTGTAGACGATGAAAGTATTGGTCGTGATCGCAAAAATTGCCGGGATCGAGTCAACCGCAAAGACGAGGTCAGTCACTTCGACGACCATCAGCACCAGCAGTAAGAGAGTGCCGGTTCGTTTGCCGTTGATTTTAGTGAAAAACTTCTGCTCCTCGTAATGACGTGAGATGGGGAGAAAGCGAGTTACACCCCGGACGAGCAGATTTTGTTCCGGCTTGATATCAACCTCTTCATGCCGGAACATCTTGATTCCGGTGTAAACGAGAAAGGCGCCAAAGATGTAGATAATCCAATGGAAGCGATTGATCAGCGCAGCGCCGACAAAGATCATCGTCAGACGCATAATGAGCGCGCCCATTACGCCCCAGAAGAGCACGCGATGCTGAAACTTCGCCGGGACTTTGAAGTAGGAAAAGATCAGCAGGAAGACGAACAGGTTATCAACTGATAGTGATAACTCGATGAGATAGCCGGTCAGAAACTCCAGTCCGCGCTGAGATCCCTGGTAGTGAAAGACGACTCCGGCAAAGATCATTGCGAGGGTCACCCAGACGCCGCTCCAGATCCACGCTTCACGATATTTGATTGTGTGAGCTTTGCGGTTGAAGAGCCCGAGGTCGAGGCTCAGCATGGTAAAAATGAATAAACTAAAGCCGAGCCACAACCAGGTTGAGCCGCCAATTGCTTCCATTAAGAGAAGTAAAATAGCATCGGCTTTCGCACGGAGCAAACCACGACAGTTGCGGCGGTTCCTGCGTCTCACATACAATCCGCAGTTTCTGAAAGGTAGTAAACAATGCTCAAACAACTAGGACGACTCGAACGAACCCGCAACATCGTCATTCTGTTCTTCGCCATCATGATGGCCGTCAGCTTGGTCATTTTTTACGGCGGTCCGGGCCGCTCGACGAGCACTCTGGACCCCACTAAAAACACTCAAGTCGTCGCAAAGGTCGGCTCTGATCGCATCACCGTCGCCGATCTGGCCCGGATCAGAGAAAACTACGCACAGATGTTGGGCGGCCGCATGAGTCTGGCCCAGTTGGGTGGTAACAGGCGCTTCCTCGACGGCCTGATCAGCAAGGCCGTGATTTCACAGGAAGCCGAGCGGCTGGGTTTCGGAGCCAGTGACGCTGAGCTTGCGGAGAAGATTCGTAAACAGTTTTCCGATGCGTCAGGAAAGTTTGTGGGTTTCGACAGGTACAAGGAGTCAGTCACCGCTCGCTACGGTGACATCGAGAAGTTTGAGAGTGACATGCGCGACGAGATCGCACAGGACAAACTGCGAGCATTCGTCACTACGAGCGTCAATGTTTCAGATGCGGAAGTAGAAGAAGAATACAAACGGCGCAATACGACATTCGATGTCGGGTACATCGCAGTGTCAACCGACAAGCTTGCTGAAAAGATTCAGCCGAGTGATGACGAGCTTCGCAGCTACTTCGAGGCTCACAAGACGGACTACCGTTATCTCGAGCCGCAAAAGAAAGTGCGTTACTTGTTTATTGATACTGAAAAAGTCGGTGCGAAGCTTCAGATTCCGGAATCGGAGCTGAAGACCGAGTATGACGGTCTCCAGCCTCAATTCAAGGAAGCAGGCATAAAGATTCAGCAGATCCTTCTGAAAGTGGCGCGCAAGGATCTCGACGCACAGGTTGAGCAAAAGGCGAAGGATTTGATTGCCAAGCTGCGCGGCCCCACTGGTAAAGCCACAGAACAGGCGTTTGCGGAAGCGGCAAAGGGTAATTCCGAAGACCCCGCGACAGCAAAGAACGGCGGTTTTCTAACAGCTCCTTACAAGAAGAACCCCAACAAACCGAACGGCCTTTACGATCGGGAAGTTGACGCGGAGGTCGGCGATATCAGTGATATTCCGATTCGTTACGGCGGAAACTGGTACATCCTGCGTCGCGGCGAGAGTGTTCCGAAGACCTTCGAAGAAGCAAAGCCGGAACTTCTCGTTTCACTCCGTAATCGCAAAGGTTACGGCGCAGCCTTTCAGTTAGCGCAGAAAGCTCACAGTCGTTTGCAGGAAACGAAGGACCCTCAAAAAGTCGCGCAGGAGCTGGCGGCCCAGGCAAACATGAACCCGTCTGACATGGTCCGCGAAACTCCTTTCGTGAAGCTCGGCGATGACGTGCCTCAGATCGGCACTAATCAGCAGTTTGAACAAGCTTTGGAGCCACTGAACAATCCGAAAGATGTGGGCGAAGCTACGGGAGTCAAAGGCGGCTTTGCCATTCCGATGTTGTTGGAGAAGAAGGAGCCGCGGATTCCTGAATTCGATGAGGTGAAAACGAAAGTCGCCGATGCGATTAAGCACCTGCGTGCGAAAGAACAGTTGGAGCAGAAAGCTAAAGACCTGGCAGCTTCGTTGACCAGTGCAGATGCGATCAAAGCGACTGGCGAGAAAGAAGGATTCGACTCAGGACTGGAAGAGTCGTTCAAACTCGGTTCCTCACTCGGTAAAGCCGGCATCAGCAAGGCGCTCGACGATTTGATCTACAGCCTGAAGCCGGGCGAGTTCAGCAAGACTCCGATCAAAGTTGAAGACAAATGGGTGATCGTCGGCGTAACTAAGAGATACGACGCCGATGAGAAAGCATTCGCGGCACAACGGGATACGTTGAAACAGTCGATGATGAATGAGCGCCAGGACCAGGTGTTCGAAGATTATATTGCCGGCGTGCAGCAGCGCATGAAGCAGCAAGGCAAGATCAAGATCTACGAAGACGTGCTGGCCCAACTCGAGGAGGCTGAGCCGGCAGCAGAGCCAGGTTTGCCGGGCGGCTTAAATTTCCCAACTAAATAGGCCACAGATTTCACGGATTACACAGATAAGAAAGAAATCCGTGTAATCCGTGTTCATCTGTGGCTAAAAGCCAAACAGTGGCCCAATCTCAGCCTGGGCCACTGTCGTCCGAATTTGCAGCTCGTTTGCATCTGCAACGATTTTCATATTCGACAAGGCGCTCTTCGCGAGCACACCCTTTGCACCAGACAACCGTCCTGCCAACAACGCGCCGAACTGCTGCAATCCCTCCAGCGTCTCGCCGAGACTTTTCGCAGCCTGCGCATTCACTGCGCGCGCGGCGAGAAACAACTGAAGATCGCTTTCGGTTGTACCCACTGAGCCATACACCTGTCGCAGCGTTCTCAGATCGGCAGCGATCGGAGCGTTGCCGATGTCGAGATTTGCAATCAACTGCTCGGTGACGTTGCTGCCGAATCCAATGACTGCATTTGGATCGCGGCTGGCAAGTGCGATCAGCTCGGCATTCGCTCGCTTGCGAGAACGATTCGCGTCAATCAGTCTGCGCACACCAGCAGGATCTCCGAGTGCGAGTGTGTTGGTGTCGATTGGCGCCGCTGCGAGTTCTCCAATCCTCAAATCGAACAAGCCGAGAAGCTTGATGTTGTCGTCGAGTGTAAACACGTAGATGGTTTTGTCCTGGTATTTCTCTTCGCGATATTTTCCATTCGAAGCAACTCGACCAGCCGCGACCATCGCGGGCGCACTGAAACTCCCGTTTGCAAGCGCAACAGTCTGCACCTTAGTCACACCCTCCGACGGATAAGTGAAAGTGATTCCCAGCGCAATCTCCTGGAACATGCGTGGATCGAGACCGGTGCGATCTTTGAACCTGTCGATGCTCGCGTTGACTTCGCTGAGCTTGGCCGGATTGTTAGCCAGGATTCGCGGCATCGCTTCGCTCAGGAGTTGTTTCATCTTCACCTGAGCCACCGCGTCTGACTGGGGCAGTGAGGCCATCAGATTCGGAGCTGCTGCGGGAGCAGCGGTACGGCCACGCGTTTGCGCCTCGATTTGTGCAGCGAGTGCGACGAAAGCAATCGCAAGGATCAAAAATCTTGTTTTCACTACAAAGTACCTTTCTTTCTCAGGAATATGGAGAGTCTACTTGATGCCCCATTCATTAGTGGGGTTGTTTCTCGGAGTCAACTGTAGGGGCGGCCCTCCGTGGCCGCCCGTCGTCCCAAGAGGGCGTGATTGCAAGCACGGGCGGCCACG